>NZ_DCYC01000066.1:2828-19500 GCF_002330965.1 Arsenicicoccus sp. UBA2120 | reverse complement strand
GGGGGGGGGGGGGGGGGGCGGCACCGGCCCCCCCCCCCCGGGCGGGGGCGGGGCTTCCCCCCCGGCGGGGGCCCCCCCCCTCCCCCCCCCCGCTAAGGGCCCAAAAAAACCCCCCCCCCCCCCGGGCCCCCCGATCCGGTCCGCGAGCCGGTCGCCCCCGGCCCCCACGAGAACGCCGCGGAGGACGACTCCCCGCCGTTCTGCGTCGACGCGGCGCAGGCCGTCCTCGACGACAAGGGCTCGCTCGGCATCGTCATCGGCGGCTCCGGCAACGGCGAGCAGATGGCCGCCAACAAGGTCGAGGGCGTGCGTGCCGCGCTCTGCTACAACCCCGAGCTGGCCGAACTGGCGCGCGAGCACAACGACGCGCGCGTCTGCTCCATCGGCGGTCGCTTCACCACGCCGGAGGAGTCGTTGGCGATCGCGGACACCTTCGTCGCCACGCCGTTCTCGGGGGTCGAGCGCCACGCCCGCCGCATCGCGATGCTGGACCACTACGAGGCGTCGGGGGAGCTGCCCGAGCTGCCCGAGAGCGCGCGCTGACCGCATGGCAAACCCTCACGTCAGGTGTGACGGATGTGACGGGTGTGGCGGCTGGGACCCCACCCGCGTCGTCACGGTGCGTGTCCAGACCCTGTCCGAACTGTCCCTCCTGCACCGGACCGTCCGGGTGAAGGTCAGGCGAACGGCGCATCTCGTTCGGGTGTTTCGGACACGTAGCGTCTCGCAGTCTGTTCTAGTGGAGAGCGAACAGCCCGCTCGCTCCCCGTCCTTGAGGAAGTCCCCATGGCCGTCCACGCCGGTCACTCCACCCGCACCCCGCAGGCCCCCGTCCTCACCTGGCTGGTCGTCCCGGCCCTGGTCGCGCTGGGGGTGCTCCTCGCCCTCGCCTCGGTCGTCGCGATCGTCATGGGGATGGCGCCGTTCGCGCTCGCGTCCCTCGTCGGCCTGGTCGCTGCTGTCGGGGCGTTCTGGACGATGCTGGACCGCCGCCGGCTCTGACGCCTCCCACCGGCGGCCACCGGCCGTCGAGCTGACCGTATGACGAAGGCCCCGCCGCCCTCCGAGGAGAGGTGACCGGGCCTTCGTGCCGCCTGGTGGGGCGGGCTGGAGCGGGTGACGAGAATCGAACTCGCGTAGCTAGTTTGGAAGACTAGGGCTCTACCATTGAGCTACACCCGCAGGTCGCCCGACGGGATCCGTCAGGACGAGCACTGCACAGGGTAGTTCGCCGACCGGGCCCGCGGGAAATCCGACACCCCGCCCCGCCGGTCACGCGTCCCGAGCCCGCGGTCGGGACCGGTAGGATCGAGGCTTCACGGGCTGTGGCGCAGCTTGGTAGCGCGCGTGCTTTGGGAGCACGATGTCGCAGGTTCAAATCCTGTCAGCCCGACCACCACGTGGGCCCGCCGGACGTCTCCGGCGGGCCCACGCGCATCCTGGCAGCCCCCGTCGGCGGTGCCCGCTCGGCCGTGGCAGGCTAGGGGCATGACGGCAGCGAGGACGGCATACATCGTCGACGGCGTGCGCACCCCGATCGGCAGGTATGCCGGAGCGCTCGCCCCGGTCCGGCCCGACGACCTCGCGGCCCACGTGATCCGCACCCTGGTGCAGCGCCACCCCTCGATGGCGTGGGACCAGGTCGACGACGTGGTCCTGGGCTGCGCCAACCAGGCGGGCGAGGACAACCGCAACGTGGCCCGTATGGCGGCCCTGCTGGCCGGGTTGCCGGAGCAGGTGCCCGGGGTCACCGTCAACCGCCTGTGCGCGAGCGGCCTGGACGCGGTCGCGGCGGCGGCCCGGGGCATCCTCGCCGGCGACGGCGACCTCTACGTGGCAGGCGGGGTCGAGTCGATGAGCCGGGCGCCGTTCGTGATGCCCAAGGCCGAGAGCGCCTACAGCCGCAGCACCGAGGTCCACGACACGACGATCGGGTGGCGCTTCGTCAACCCGGCCATGCGGGACCGCTACGGCGTGGACAGCATGCCCGAGACCGCCCAGAACGTCGCCGACGACTGGGGCGTCAGCCGCGAGGACCAGGACGCCTTCGCCCAGCGCTCGCAGGAGCGCGCGGCCGCCGCCATCGCGAGCGGCCGGCTCGCGACCGAGATCGCGCCCGTCACGATCCCGCAGCGCAAGGGCGACCCCACGGTCGTCGACACCGACGAGCACCCCCGCCTGGGCAGCCTCGAGACGCTCGGTCGGCTCCGGCCGTTGTTCCCAGGTGGGTCCGTCACGGCGGGCAACGCCAGCGGGGTCAACGACGGCGCCGCGGCGCTGCTGGTCGCCAGCGAGAGCGCGGTCGAGAGGTTCTCCCTGGAGCCGCTGGCCCGCATCGACGGCGCCGCCGCTGCCGGCCTGGCCCCCCGGGTGATGGGCTACGGGCCCGTCCCGGCCGTCCGCAAGGTGTTGTCCCGCAGGGGTGTCGAGCTGGACGACGTCGGCGTGATCGAGCTCAACGAGGCCTTCGCCAGCCAGAGCCTGGCGGTCCTGCGCGACCTCGGGCTGCCCGACGACGCGGCGCACGTCAACCCGCACGGTGGGGCCATCGCGCTCGGCCACCCGCTCGGCATGAGCGGGGCCCGCCTGGCGCTGACGGCTGCGATCACGCTGGCCGACGACGGGCACGACCACGCCCTCGCCACCATGTGCGTCGGCGTCGGTCAGGGCGTCGCCATGCTGCTCTCCCGCCCCTGACAGGCCCCTGACCGAGACGGGTTCCGGGCCGCCGATAGGGTTCCCGCAGATCCATCACGACATCCAGCACGACATCCGTCACGACGTAGTGAGGAAGGAAAGACATGGACAAGGTGGTGTCCTCCGCCGAGGAGGCCGTGGCCGACATCGGCGACGGAGCCTCGCTGGCGGTCGGCGGGTTCGGTCTGTGCGGCATCCCGAGCGTGCTCATCCGGGCCCTGCACGAGCAGGGGGCCACGGACCTCGAGCTGGTCTCCAACAACTGCGGCGTCGACGACTGGGGGATGGGGATCCTGCTGGCGGACAAGAAGATCCGCCGCATCCATGCGTCCTACGTCGGAGAGAACAAGGAGTTCGAGCGGCAGTACCTCACCGGCGAGCTGGAGGTCGAGCTCACCCCCCAGGGGTCGCTCGCCGAGAAGCTCCGCTGCGGGGGCTCCGGCATCGCCGGCTTCTACACCCTCACCGGGTCCGGCACCCAGGTCGCCGAGGGCGGCCTGCCCCTCCTGCACGACGCCGACGGCAAGGTCGTCAAGACCTCGCCGCCCAAGGAGACCAAGGTCTTCGACGTCGACGGCGAGCCCAAGACCTTCGTCCTGGAGGAGGCCATCTCCTGCGACTTCGGCCTGGTGCGGGCGTGGCGCGGCGACCGGCACGGCAACCTCGTGTTCCGCGAGGCCGCCCGCAACTTCAACCCCGTGTGCGCCATGGCCGGTCGCGTGACGATCGCCGAGGTCGAGGAGCTCGTCGAGCCCGGCGAGCTCGACCCGGGCGAGGTCCACCTGCCGGGCATCTACGTCCAGCGCGTCGTCGCGCTGACGCCCGAGGAGGCCGCGGAGAAGCGCATCGAGCGCCGCACGGTCCGTCCCGCAGCCACCGCCGACCAGCAGCAGAAGGAGGCGTGAGCCATGGCGCTGACGCGTGAGCAGATGGCCGAGCGTGCCGCCCAGGAGCTGCACGACGGCGACTACGTCAACCTCGGGATCGGCCTGCCGACGATGGTCCCCAACTACGTGGCGGACGACGTCGAGCTGGTCCTGCAGTCCGAGAACGGCATCCTCGGCACCGGGGCCTACCCGGTGGAGGGCACGGAGGACCCCGACCTCATCAACGCGGGCAAGGAGACGGTGACCGTCCGCAAGGGCGCGAGCTACTTCGACTCCTCGACGTCCTTCGGGATGATCCGCTCCGGCAAGGTCGACGCCGCGATCCTCGGTGCGATGCAGGTGTCCGAGCACGGCGACATCAGCAACTGGATGATCCCCGGAAAGATGGTCAAGGGCATGGGCGGCGCGATGGACCTGGTCCACGGCGCCAAGAAGGTCATCGTCCTGATGGAGCACACCGCCAAGGGAGGCGCGCACAAGATCCTGAAGGAGTGCACGCTGCCCTACACCGGCAAGGCCGTCGTCCAGCGGATCATCACCGACCTGTGCGTCTTCGACGTCACCGCGGAGGGCCTGGTCCTGCGCGAGCTGTTCGACGGGGTCACCGAGGACGAGATCCGCGACAAGACCGGCTGCGACTTCACGGTCGACCTGACCTGACCGAACCTGCCCGACCTCGCCCGGGCCCGAGCACCACCGTGTCGGGCCCGGCCGGGACGACCGTTAGGGATAGGCGGGGCGAGCCGATAGCATGTCGAGAGCCTCGGTTCGGCCGAGGCCCCTTGTCGATGTCGCCGGCCGCCTCCCCAGACTCCACCGAGGCGTGGCGGTCTGGCGCCGACGAGGGCCCCCAGACCTCTAGCACAGACCTTGGAGCAACCGCAGTGAAGAGTGCCGTCGAGAACCTCAGCCCGACCCGGGTCAAGCTGACCGTCGAGGTCCCCTTCGAGGAGCTCAAGCCGAGCATCGACGCGGCGTACAAGACCATCGGCCAGCAGGTGCAGGTTCCCGGTTTCCGTCGCGGCAAGGTCCCCGCCCGCATCATCGACCAGCGCATCGGCAAGGGCGCCGTCCTGCAGGAGGCCGTCAACGAGGCGCTCCCGCAGTTCTACGGCCAGGCCATCGACGAGACCGGCCTCAAGCCGCTCTCGCAGCCCGAGGTCGACGTCACCGAGATCCCCCTCGAGGACGGCCAGCAGCTGGCCTTCGCCGCTGAGATGGACGTCCGCCCCGCGATCGAGATGCCGGACTTCACGGGCATCACCGTGGACGTCGACGACGTCGAGGTGACCGACGAGGACGTCAACGCCAACCTGGCGCAGCTGCAGGAGCGCTTCGGCAGCCTCGTGGGCGTCGACCGCGCCGCCAGGACCGGCGACTTCGTGTCGATCGACCTGTCGGCGAGCATCGACGGCGAGGAGATCGACTCGGTCTCGGGCGTCTCCTACGAGATCGGCTCCGGCAACATGCTCGAGGGCATGGACGACCAGCTGGTCGGCGTCAAGGCCGACGAGACCAAGACGTTCACCGCCCCCCTCGCGGGTGGCGACCGCGCCGGCCAGGACGCCGAGATCTCCATCACGGTCCTGTCCGTCAAGGAGCGCGAGCTCCCCGAGCTGGACGACGAGTTCGCCCAGCTGGCGTCGGAGTTCGACACGATGGACGAGCTGCGCGCCGACGTGACCGCGCAGACCGAGCGCGCCAAGAAGTTCGAGCAGGGCGCCCAGGCCCGCGACAAGGTCCTGGCCCAGCTGCTCGAGACGATCGAGATCCCGCTGCCCGAGTCGCTGGTCGAGGCCGAGGTGGAGTCCCACTTCGCCGAGGGCTCCGAGGAGGGCCACGACACCGCCGAGCACCGCGACGAGGTGGCCAAGAACGTCCGCGAGGCCATGAAGGGCCAGTTCCTCCTCGACGCCATCGCCGAGGAGCGCGAGGTCCAGGTCGGCCAGCAGGAGCTCATCGAGTACCTCGTGATGCAGGCCCAGCAGTACGGCATGGACCCCAACCAGTTCGCCCAGATCATGGACTCCAACGGCCAGGTGCCCTCCATGGTAAGCGAGGTCGCTCGCCGCAAGGCCCTCGCCACGGTGCTCGAGGACATCACGATCAAGGACGCCTCCGGCAACGTGGTCAACCTGTCCGACCTGGACGTCGAGGTCGAGGACGGCGACGAGGGTTCCGACGACTCGGGCTCCTCCGACGACACCGAGGGCTCCGACGACGCGCCGGCCACGAAGGCCTCCGCCAAGAAGGCTCCGGCCAAGAAGGCTGCTGCCAAGAAGGCTGCTGCCAAGGACGCCGACGCGGCCGACGCGACCGACGCCGCCGCCGCGGCTGACGCCGCCGCCGGGGGCTCCGAGCAGGAGGCCAAGCCGGCCAAGAAGGCTCCCGCCAAGAAGTCGCCGGCCAAGAAGGCTGCCGCCAAGGACTCCGACGCGACCGACGCCGCCGCCGAGGGCTCCGAGGAGGAGGCCAAGCCGGCCAAGAAGGCCTCCGCCAAGAAGGCTGCCGCCAAGGCCGACGAGACCGACGACGCCTCCGAGGGCAAGCCGGCCAAGAAGGCCCCCGCCAAGAAGGCCCCGGCCAAGAAGGCTGCTGCCAGGGACGAGGACGCCGCGGACGCCTGATCCCGCACGCCCGCCTCGCGGGCCGCACTCCACGAGGAGCCCGTCACCGAGAGGTGGCGGGCTCCACGCCGTCCCAGATCCCCTCGGTCCCGCCTCGGCAGCGCACCGTCGCGTGGCTCACGCGCTGGGCGAGGCGGTGTGCGCTCACGGCGAACACGCGCCCCGACGGGAAGGGTGTGTCGGCGCCGGGCGTTAGTGTCATCAGCAAGCGACGCTCCAGGCCGGTCCACCGGCCGGGCGCCACCCCAGTGCGACAGAGAGATGAGACTCACGGTGAGCCAGAGCAACGTCCCCGCGACCCCGGTCGCAGCGGCCGCGCCCCAGGGCGGTCTCGACGACCACATCTACCAGCGGCTCCTCAAGGACCGCATCATCTTCCTCGGCTCGGACGTCCGCGACGACAACGCCAACGCGATCTGCGCCCAGCTCCTCCTGCTCTCGGCCGAGGACCCCGACAAGGACATCTGGCTCTACATCAACAGCCCCGGCGGCTCGGTGACGGCCGGCATGGCGATCTTCGACACCATGCAGTGGATCCCCAACGACGTCTGCACCGTCGCGATGGGCATGGCCGCCTCCATGGGCCAGTTCCTGCTGTCCGCGGGGGCCAAGGGCAAGCGCTACGCCACCCCGCACGCCCGCATCCTGATGCACCAGCCCCTCGGCGGCATCGGCGGCACCGCCACGGACGTCAAGATCCAGGCCGAGCTGCTGCTCGCGATGAAGAAGGAGATGGCCGAGCTCATCTCCGAGCACACCGGCCAGCCGGTGGACAAGATCACGGCCGACTCCGACCGCGACCGCTGGTTCACCGCGGCCCAGGCCAAGGACTACGGCTTCGTCGACCACGTCTTCGAGCGCGCCGTCCAGACGCCCGGCAGCGGCGGCACGGACGCCTGATCGCCATACCGACAAGACCCACTCGGAGACCCAGATGATCCAGCACCCCCAGCCCATGCACGGCGCTGCCGGCCAGCCCGGTGCCGTCATGCCCACCAGCCGCTACATCCTGCCGCAGTTCGAGGAGCGCACCTCCTACGGCATGAAGCGGACCGATCCCTACACCAAGCTCTTCGAGGACCGCATCATCTTCCTCGGCGTGCAGGTGGACGACGCGTCGGCCGACGACATCATCGCCCAGCTGATCGTGCTCGAGTCCCAGGACCCGGACCGCGACATCACGATGTACATCAACAGCCCCGGTGGCTCGTTCACGGCGATGACCGCGATCTACGACACCATGCAGTACATCCGCCCCGACGTGCAGACCTTCGTCGTGGGCCAGGCCGCCTCGGCCGCGGCCGTGCTCCTCGCCGCCGGTGCGCCGGGCAAGCGCTACGCCCTGCCCAACGCCCGCGTCCTGATCCACCAGCCGGCCGTCGAGGGTGGCGGTGGTCAGGCCAGCGACATCGAGATCCAGGCCAACGAGATCTTCCGCATGCGGACCTGGCTCGAGGAGACGCTGGCGCAGCACTCCGGCCGCACCCCCGAGCAGGTGCGCGACGACATCGAGCGCGACAAGATCCTCTCCGCCGCGGCGGCCAAGGACTACGGCCTGATCGACGCCGTCCTGACCAGCCGCAAGGCGACGCTGGACTGAGCTGGACCAGCCCTCGGGCTGCCCGACCGGCGACGCCGGACGGGCAGCCCGAGGCGCGACCGGGGCATTCTGCTGTCGGCTGAACTCCCGGGGCCCTGCCGTGACGCGCAGGGGATAACAGGTGCTGGGGCGGGTCGTCCCAGGTACCGTCCTAGAAGACGACGCTCGCGCGTCGGCGGTCCAGGACCGGCCCGGACGGGGCGGTCTCGCACAGGTGGAGGTGGCAGATGGCACGCATCGGCGACGGTGGAGACCTGCTGAAGTGTTCCTTCTGCGGCAAGTCGCAGAAGCAGGTCAAGAAGCTCATCGCGGGCCCGGGTGTCTACATCTGCGACGAGTGCATCGACCTGTGCAACGAGATCATCGAGGAGGAGCTGTCCGAGGCTCCTGACTCCGGTCTCGACGAGCTGCCCAAGCCCCGCGACATCTTCACCTTCCTGGAGTCCTACGTCATCGGCCAGGAGGATGCGAAGCGTTCCCTCGCGGTCGCCGTCTACAACCACTACAAGCGCATCAACGCCGGGGCGGCCGGGTCCGCCACCGGGCCGTCGGCCACCAAGCGCGGCGACGAGCAGGTGGACATCGCCAAGTCCAACATCCTGATGATCGGCCCCACCGGCTGCGGCAAGACCTACCTCGCCCAGACCCTGGCGCGCATGCTCAACGTGCCCTTCGCCATCGCGGACGCGACGGCCCTGACCGAGGCCGGCTACGTGGGCGAGGACGTCGAGAACATCCTCCTCAAGCTCATCCAGGCCGCCGACTACGACGTCAAGAAGGCCGAGACGGGCATCATCTACATCGACGAAATCGACAAGATCGCCCGCAAGTCGGAGAACCCCTCGATCACCCGTGACGTGTCGGGCGAGGGCGTGCAGCAGGCGCTGCTCAAGATCCTCGAGGGCACCACGGCGAGCGTGCCGCCCCAGGGCGGGCGCAAGCACCCGCACCAGGAGTTCATCCAGATCGACACCACCAACGTGCTGTTCATCGTCGGTGGCGCCTTCGCCGGCCTGGAGCAGATCATCACGGCCCGGGCCGGCAAGCGTGGCCTCGGCTTCGGGGCGTCGATCGCCGCCCAGCGCGAGGCGGGGGCGCCGCGGTTCGCCGACCTGCAGCCGGACGACCTGATGAAGTTCGGCCTCATCCCCGAGTTCATCGGCCGCCTGCCCGTCGTGGCCACGGTCGACGAGCTCGATCGGTCCGCCCTCGTGCGGATCCTGACCGAGCCGCGCAACGCCCTGGTCAAGCAGTACCGCAAGATGCTGGACATCGACGGCGTGGAGCTGTCGTTCACGCAGGAGGCCATCGACGCGATCGCGGACAAGGCCATCGCGCGGGGGATCGGCGCCCGCGGCCTGCGCGCGATCATGGAGGAGATCCTCCTGCCGGTCATGTTCGACGTGCCCTCCGACGACGACATCGTCGAGGTCTCGGTCACCCGCGAGACCGTCGAGGAGGGCGCCACGCCCGTCGTCGTCCGCGCGACCGACAAGCGGCGCAAGGAATCCGCCTGACCGGCAGACCAGCCGGTATGACGGTCGCCCGGCCTGGGGCGGCCGACCTCTAGCGCGAGCGGTTGCTGGTCGTCACCCAGGCCACAGCGGCGACCCCCAGCACGGCAGCGGCGACGACGGCGACGGGCGCGACCGGCAGGACGGACCTCGCCAGCAGGCCCAGCCCCCACGTGATCGCCGCCACGGCCGTCAGCGCGACGCAGCGCTCGGCGTAGCGCCGCACCAGGCGGGGGTCCAGCCGCGCCGGGCTCGGCGCGGTCGTCGACACGGCCACGCAGGCCACGTGCACCACCACGAGTCCTGCCACCAGCAGCACCACCGGCGACGCCGGGTCCTGCGGTGCGACGAGCAGGTAGGCCGCCAGCGACGCCAGCGCCACGGGTCCACCGGCGGGCTCCGGACGGACGGCCGCGATCACCGCACCCAGGACCACCAGCGTGAAGCCCACCGGTGACAGCTGGTGGGCGCTCGCGGCGACGAGGGGGACGACCCAGGCGCACAGCATCCCCAGCAGGCGGACCGCGAGCTGGGACCCGGAGGTGGATCGCGCCTCGACGAGCCAGCGGGTGAGGACGCGCTCGATCCCGGTCGCGCCCGTCGTCCCCCTCGCGGCCCGCGCGCCCCTCGTGCCGCGCGCGCCTCTGGTAGCCCTCGTGCCGCTCATGCCCTGGCTCGTTCGTGACGGGCCTGCAGCCGGCGAAGCAGCTCCTCGACGGAGGAGGCGTCCTGCCAGGCGACGACGGGGATGCCCTCGTGCTCGAGCAGGTCTGCCGTGCGGCGGCGTTCGAGGGTGAGGAGGCGCCAGGCGATCGTCTCGACGTCCTCGTCGACCACCGTGGCGGTGGGGGTGACGTCGATGCACGCCACGTCCAGCCCGCGCCTCGAGAGGGCGACCACGGCGTCGACCACGACGCGCGAGGTGAGCGGGGTGAGGGCCAGCAACAGCGATCCGGGCGTGAGGCCCAGGCTCAGCTGTTGCACGTCGGGCTGACGGTCGCTGGCGGGGTCGACGGTGGCGAGGGCGCCGAGCAGTCGCTGCAGGTGGCGGCGGCCGGTCCCGGCGGGGACGGGCAGGACACCGGTGTCGCCGAGCACGCGCAGCCCCACGCGGTCCCCGGCCGTCGTGAAGTGCCCGGCGACGTGGGCCGCGGCCTGCACCGCTGCCTCCACGCTGCTCGGGGCGCCGGGGTCGGCGTGCGGGATGTCGCTGAGCACGTCGACCAGGAGCATGACCTGGGCGTCCTGCTCGGCATACATGGTCCGGACGTGCAGGCTGCCGGTGCGGGCGGAGGTCGGCCAGTGGATGCGCCGGATCCGGTCGCCGGGGCGGAAGGCCCGGATCTCGGCGAACTCCGAGCCCTCGCCGGCGCGCCGGGACAGGTGGCGGCCGAGCTGCTGGGCGGGCCGCAGCTGGTCCGACCGGAGCGGAAGCCGTTGGGGCGAGGGCAGGGCGAGCAGCGGGTGGCCCTCGCCGGCCCGGAACCGGCTGGAGTGCGCGGCCCAGGCGGACGACAGGCGCACCTCGCCGCGGCCGACCGAGTGCCGCCCCCAGACCTCGGGCGACACCAGCTGCTCGCCGTGGTGCTGATCGCCGTCGAGCAGGGTGCTGGTGGCGCCGTGCGGCACCTCGGGCCGCAGCCGGTCGCTCGGCGCCAGGTCGACGCCCAGGGCCTCCGCGCGAGGGTCGTGCGCCACGTCCACGGTGACGGTGGTCGTGGAGCCCTCGGGCAGGCGGTCCGACCGGACGCCGGTCCGCAGCAGGCTGGGTCGCTCGGGCCGGCCCAGCGCGCCCAGGACGGCGACGACGAGCAGCGGTATGGCGACCACGAGCAGGTCCGTCCGGTGACCCAGCACGGCGGCGACCGCCAGGGCCACCCCCACCCCCACGACGGCGAGGTGGTGCGGCGTCGCCGACCAGGCCGCCTGCCGGGCCGCGGCGTCGGGGCGGCCGCCCCGGGTGGGTGCCGTCATCGGCCGTGGCCACCGGTGAGGGCGGCGGGCGTGGGCACGGTGTCGAGCAGGGACCGCACGATGGTGGCGCCGGACACCTGCGTCATCCACAGCTCGGGCTTGATGGTGAGGCGGTGCGCGAGGGCGGGGACGGCGACGTGCTTGACGTCCTCCGGCGTGACGTAGTCCCGGCCCTGCACCACGGCATACGCGCGGGCCACCGTCACGAGCGCCAGCGAGCCACGGGGAGAGCTGCCGACCTGGACCGACCCGTGCCGTCGCGTGGCACCGACCAGGTCGACGCAGTAGTCGACGACCGAGGGGTCGACCTCGACGAGCTCGACCGCGCGCTGGGCGTCGAGCAGCTCGCCCGGCGCGAGGACCTGCTCGACCTGCTGCTCCTCGGCCCGGCGTCCGAGCCGGCGCCGCACGACCTCGGCCTCCTCCTCGGGCGTCGGGTAGCCGAAGGACACCCGCAGCAGGAACCGGTCGAGCTGGGCCTCGGGGAGGGGATAGGTGCCCTCGTGCTCGACCGGGTTGGCGGTCGCGAGCACGTGGAACGGCGCCGCCAGGGGAAAGGTCCGGCCCTCCACCGTGATCTGGCGCTCCTGCATCGCCTCGAGCAGCGCCGCCTGGGTCTTGGGCGGGGTCCGGTTGATCTCGTCGGCGAGCAGCAGCCCGGTGAACAGCGGCCCCTCGCGGAACTCGAACTCGTGGGTGGCCTGGTTGTAGAGGAAGGAGCCCGTCAGGTCCGAGGGCAGCAGGTCGGGGGTGAACTGGGCGCGGGTGAAGGTCAGGCCCAGCGCCTGCGCGAACGAGCGCCCGGCCAGCGTCTTGCCGAGGCCGGGGTAGTCCTCGAGCAGCACGTGACCGCCCGCGAGGATGCCGGCGAGGACGAGCTCGAGGCCCGCTCGCTTGCCGACGACGGCGGTCTCGACCGCGTCGAGGACCCGGGCGCAAGTGAGCGTGACGTCGGTCGGGCGGGAGGCGTTGCTGCTCATAGGTTCTCGATCCTCGCGATCAGGCTGGTGAGCGCTCCCTGCGAGCGCGGAGGGGTCTGGGGGTGCTCGACCAGGCGGGAGAGCTCGGGCCCGAGCAGCTCCCTGGCGCGGTCGGGGTCGGTGGCGCGGTCCACGCCGTGGTGGGTGAGGAGCCGGTGGTCGACCAGGTCGACCAGCAGCGGCGACAGCGTGCGCTCCCAGGTGCGGCCGTCGCGCAGGCCGTGGACCGCCCAGGTGAGGGCGCTGAGCCGCCGGTCGTGGGTGAGGGTGCGCCGGACCTCCCGGTCGCGGGCCCACGGCGCGGACCAGCCGGCTCGCGCGGCGCGCGCCCGGTCCGCGAGGCGCCACCAGGTAGCCAGGACCGCCGCGATGGCGGCGGGCACGACGACGGGGTGGAGCCGCGCGCCGAGCAGGGATGCGCCGCCCAGGACCACGAGGCACAGGACCAGCCCCACCAGGACCCGGCGGGTCAGGGTGCGGCGGGTCAGGGCGCGGCTCATGGGCGCTCCTCGTCGCGGGCCGCTGCCGTGCTCGGGGCGGTCGCCGCGGTGCTGGTAGCGGTGCCACGGGCGAGGAGGGCGTCGTGGAGGCGGTCGAGCGCCATACCGGCGGAGCTCCGCAGCTCCTCGTCGACCTCGTGGCTGGAGAACCTCGCCTCGCGGTAGGCCTCCGCCAGGGCGGCGATCGCGTCCTCGGGCACGTGCTGCTCCGCCAGCACGCGGCGGGTGAACTCGGCGGACGTCTCGGCCACGCGCCGGCTGCTGCCCGCGGCCGCCGCCAGGCGCTCGAGCTCGACCCAGCACGCGACGATGCCGTTGCGGGGCGTGCCGCCGGCCAGGGCGACGCGCTGCTGTCGCGCGGCCTCCTCGTCCAGGACGGGCTCGGGCACCAGGTCCGGACCCAGCGGCGAGTCCTCCCGATCGTCGCGCGGCAGCGCCCGCAGCCTCCGGACCACCGTGCGCGCGACGACCACGGCGAGGACGAGCATCGCCGCGACGAGCAGCCAGGGGAGCCAGCCCGGCAGGCCGCCCCACCCGTCACCACCCTGGGGCCGGACGGGGGTCGCCGGAGCGCTGCCGACCTCCGAGGCGGGCAGGGACCGCGGGTCCGGCACCCCGCGCTCGTTCGGTGCCGTGGGTGGGGGCCCCGACGTCACGAGGGCCGGGCCGCGCACGGTGGCCCAGACGAGCGCGGCGATCACCAGGGCCAGGGCGGCGGCCAGCAGCCCCGAGCGTCCTCGCGTGCCCATCGTGCCTCCACCCCCGTCGGTCCGTGCTCAGTGACCAGTGCTCAGTGACCAGTGATCCTGCCACGCCGGCCAGGCCGGGGTGGGCACGGGGGCTCGGACGTGGTGAGGTGGTCCCATGGCTCTTGCCTTCTCCCTGCGCCGCGGCCTCCCGGCCCCACGGCAGTCGACGCCCACGACCTGTGGGTCGACCTGCCTGGTGGTGGCCCGCATGCTGACGGACCCGGCGTATGCCGACCGCGTGCGGCGACGTGGCCTGGTCCCCGAGGAGCTGGTCGTCCGCAACCGCACCAACCGCCTGCTGGCGAGCCCCGTGTCCTGGCAGCTGCCGTGGCCGCGCGCGCTCGGGACGCCGCCGTGGGGCGCGGCGCGTGAGCTGGCCCGGGTGCTCGGGGTGCGTCGTCGGGCCGTGCGCTGGCACGTCGTCCGGTGGGCCGGCCGAGCCGAGCGAGCGGAGCTCCTGCGCACCTGGGAGACCTCCCTCGCCCCAGACTCACCGGCCCTGCTGTATGTCGGGAGCCGGTGGCTGCCTCGTCACGTGACGATGCTCGTGCCTGCCTCCGACGGTGCGGGGGTAGACGTCTTCGAGCCGTCCGCCGGCGAGGTGCTGGAGCTCGACCTGGCGGCCTTCATCGACGGGCGGGTATCGTTGGCCGGGTGGAGCACCCCCTGGCTGGTCGTGGGGCCGGTCGTCGGACGGGGAGGCTCGTCGTGACCGTGGCCCCCGCGACCGTGCTCGGGCTGCCCGTCGGCCTGGACCCTCGCACCCCGGTCGTCATCGGGGTGGGGGAGTGGAGCGAGCGGCTGGGTGACCCGGCCTACGCTGCGCTGTCGCCGGTGGCGCTGGCGGCCCGAGCCGTCGAGCAGGCCCTGGCGGACGCTGCTCCGGGCGCGGGGGCGCGGGCGTTGCACCGGGCGGTCGACGTGGTGGCCGACATCCCGCAGTTCGAGGTCTCGACGCCGGAGGCCGTCGCGCCGCTGGGCCGATCGGACAACGTGCCGCGATCGGTGGCCACGCGCACAGGACTGCGCCCGCGCCACGTCCTGACCGACGTGGCCGGCGGGCAGGGGCCGCAGCACCTCGTCACGGAGCTCGCCGCGAGCATCGCCCGCGGCGACTGCGAGGTCGCGGTGGCGTGCGGCGCCGAGGCGCTCTCGACCATGCGGCACCTGCTCTCACGCCCCGCGGCCGAGCGGCCGAGCTGGTCCGAGGCCGTGGGCGGTCAGCACGAGGGGCGCGGGCACGGCCTCGAGGGGCTGGTGGACTTCGACGACTCCGGCCAGATCGACGCCCCCCGCCTCTACGCATTGCTCGAGCGGGCCCGGCAGCGCCGGCTGGCGCAGGCGGGGATGGACGACCCGGACTACGGAGCCTCGATGGGCGAGCTGTTCGCGCCCTTCACCCGGGTCGCGGCCCACCACCCGCACGCAGCCCTGCGCGAGAACCTCTCTGCCGCAGACCTGCTCACCGTGACGCCGCGCAACCGGATGGTGGCCGAGCCCTATCCCAAGCTCCTCGTGGCGCGCGACCTGGTCAACCAGGGCGCCGCCGTGATCGTCGCGTCGATCGAGCGCGCCGCGAGCCTTGGTGTGCCGCAAGACCGTTGGGTCTATCTGCACGGGCACTGCGACACGGTCGAGCGACCCCTGCTGGAGCGACCGGACCTCGATGCCTACCCGGCCGGCGTCGCCGCGGTGCGGTCCGCCCTGGAGGTGGCGGGCACCGGCCTGGACGAGGTGCGCCACCTCGATCTCTACTCCTGCTTCCCCGTCGCCGTGTCGTCGGTGTGCGACGGGATCGGCCTCGCCCCGGACGACCCGCGCGGGCTCACGCTGACCGGCGGGCTGCCCTACTTCGGCGGCCCCGGCAACGACTACACCATGCACGCGATTGCCGAGGCGGTCCGCCGGTTGCGCTGCGCCCCAGGGGACTTCGCGCTCACCACCGGCAACGGCGGGGTGCTGTCGAAGTACTCGGTCGGGCTGTGGTCGACCACCCCACGGGCCTGGCGACCGGGCGAGTCGGGAGCCGTGCAGCGCCGCCTCGACGCCGCGCCGACCGTGCCCCACCGCGCCCCGGGGCAGCACACCGCCCTGACGCCGGGCGCCGGCATACGGGACGGCCTGGAGACCTGGACGATCACGCACGCCAAGGACGGGGCGCGCGAGGCGACCCTCGTGGTCCGCGACGCCGACGGGGTGCGCTCGATGCACCGCACCAGCGACCCAGCCGTCCTGGCCGACCTGGCCGACCTGGCCGAGCTGACGGACCTGACCGACTAGGCCGGCGCCGCGGGGTCAGGCCTTCGGGCGCTTCTCGGCGGGGATCAGCTCGACGTCGCTCACCGCGAGCGCCTCGCCCTCGCCGTAGGTCAGGCCGCTGATGTTGCCGGTGGCGCGCAGGTCGGCCTCCGCGAGGCGCAGCTGCTCGACCTGGGCGGCCGGCGCCGTCAGCGTCATCGCGGTGATCTCGCTGCGCATGCCGACCTTGGCCTCGGACTTGGCCTTGCGGACGCCCACCAGCGCGGCGGAGACGGTGCCGAGCAGTGACGAGTCGCCTCGGACCGCAACGGTGCTCAGCTCGTCCGCGGTCGGCCACGGCTGACGGTGCACCGTGCCCTCGCGGAACCAGCTCCACACCTCCTCGGTGGCGTAGACGAGGACGGGGGCGAACAGGCGCAGGAGCACGTCGAGCGCGAGGCGCAGCGCGGCGCGCGCGGACGCGGCGCCCTCCTCGCCGCGGCCACCGTGGGCACGGTCCTTGACCAGCTCGATGTAGTCGTCGCAGAAGGTCCAGAAGAAGGTCTCGGTGGCCTCCAGCGCGCGGGTGTAGTCCATCGCCTCGTAGCCCGCGGTCGCGGTCTCGACGACCTCGGCCAGGGACGCCAGCATCGCCCGGTCCAGGGGCTCGGTCACCTGCTCGACCAGGTCGCCGGAGACCTCGCCGAAGGACAGCGCGAACTTGCTGGCGTTGAGCAGCTTGATGGCCAGGCGACGGCCGACCTTCATCTGCGCCTCGTCCAGCGCCGTGTCCGTCCCGAGGCGAGCAGCCCCGGCCCAGTAGCGGATCGCGTCGGTGCCGTGCTGCTTGAGCAGGTCGATGGGCGTCGTGGCGTTGCCCTTGGACTTGCTCATCTTCTTGCGGTC
>NZ_DCYC01000066.1:0-2620 GCF_002330965.1 Arsenicicoccus sp. UBA2120 | reverse complement strand
GTGCGGATGATGTCGTGGCCCTGGGGACGCTGGTCGAAGGGGAAGATCTTGGCGAACAGCTCGGGGTCCGAGCCCTGCCCGCCCGCGCGCCAGCCCGCCGCGATCTGCGGGGTCAGCGAGGAGGTCGCCCACGTGTCCATGACGTCCGCGTCGCCGACGAAGCCGCCGGCCTGGCCACGCTGGGACTCGTCATACCCCGGGGCCGGCTGCGAGGCCGGGTCGACCGGCAGCTGCTCCTCGGTCGGGACGATCCGCTCCTCCCAGCGGACCTCGCCCTGCTCGTCCACGCGGTACCACACGGGGATCGGCACGCCGAAGAAGCGCTGCCGCGAGATCAGCCAGTCGCCGTTGAGGCCGCCGACCCAGTTGTCGTAGCGGGACCGCATGTAGGACGGGTGGAAGTCGAGCTCGCGCCCGCGCGCCCGCATCGCCTCGCGCAGGTCCTCGTCACGACCACCGTTGCGGATGTACCACTGGCGGGAGGTCACGATCTCGAGGGGCTTGTCGCCCTTCTCGAAGAAGTTGGCCTTGCGCTGGGTCTTGGTGGGCTCGCCGTCCAGGTCGCCCGAGCCTCGCAGCGCGTTGACCACGGCCTCGCGGGCGGAGTGCGTGGTCTTGGTGGCCATCTCGGAGTAGATCTCGCGACCGGTCTCGGACGTGATCCAGTCCGGGGTCTCCGCCTGGATGCGGCCGTTGCGGGTGATGACCGACCGCGTCGGCAGCTGCAGCTCGCGCCACCACTGCACGTCCGTCAGGTCGCCGAAGGTGCAGCACATGGCGATGCCGACGCCCTTGTCCATCTCGGCGGCCGGGTGCGCCAGGATGGGCACCTCGACGTCGAAGAGCGGGGATCGCACCGAGGTCCCGAACAGCCCCTGGTAGCGCTCGTCGTCCGGGTGCGCGATCAGCGCGACGCAGGCCGGCAGCAGCTCGGGCCGGGTGGTCTCGATGTAGACCTTGTCGCCGCCGGGGTCGTGGAAGGACACCCGGTGGTAGGCACCCGGGTAGTCGCGCGCCTCGAGCTCGGCCTGGGCCACGGCGGACTGGAAGGTCACGTCCCACAGCCCCGGCGCCTCGGCCTGGTAGGCCTCGCCGCGCGCGAGGTTGCGCAGGAAGGCCTGCTGGGCGGTGGCGCGGGAGTGGTCGTCGATGGTGCGGTACTGCACGTCCCAGTCGAGGGACAGGCCGAGATAGCGGAAGGTGTCCTCGAAGGTCACCTCGTCCTTGACCGTGAGGATGTCGCACAGCTCGATGAAGTTGGCCCGGCTGACCGGGACCTGGTCGGCGGCCTTGACCGACTTGCCGTCGGCACCCTCGTGCGGCGGGCGGAACTCCGGGTCGTGGTGCAGGGTCGCGTCGCCGCGGACCCCGTAGTAGTTCTGCACGCGGCGCTCGGTCGGCAGGCCGTTGTCGTCCCACCCGATCGGGTAGAACACCTCGTAGCCCGCCATCCGCTTGTAGCGGGCGATGCAGTCGGCCTGCGTGTAGCCGAACACGTGGCCGATGTGCAGCGAGCCCGACGCGGTGGGCGGGGGCGTGTCGATCGCCCAGATCTGCTCGCGCGGCAGCTCCATCGCCCGGGCCTTGTCGAAGCGGTAGGTCCCCTGGTCACGCCATACCTGCGTCCACTTGTCCTCCAGGCCGTCGAGCGACGGCTTGTCCGGGACGTGGGTGCGGGGCGTGTCGGTCGTCATACGCGCGATCATCCCAGAGCGCGAGCAATGACGGCCAATCCGCTCGCGGCCGGGGCCCTCGTCCTCGGGCAGGGGTGACCGACCGGTAGGGTCCGTGCCATGGCGAGCTTCTGGCAGATGCTGCGGCGGGACCCGGTCTACACCCCCGTGATCGGGGCGTTCAAGGGAGTCTTCGCGCTGCAGGGACTGCGCTTCCGGATCACCGGCGGCGACAACGTCCCCGGCCAGGGTCCCGCGGTGATGATGATCAACCACACCGGCTACTTCGACTTCACGTATGCCGGACTGGCGGCTCTCCCGTCGCGTCGCCTCGTCCGGTTCATGGCCAAGAAGAGCGTGTTCCGCCACCCGGTGAGCGGTCCGCTGCTGCGCGGCATGCGGCACATCTCGGTCGACCGCTCGGCCGGGGCCGCGTCCTACGAGACCGCCCTGGAGGCCCTGCGCTCCGGCGAGATCGTCGGCGTCTTCCCCGAGGCGACGATCTCGATGTCCTTCGAGCCCAAGGCGTTCAAGACCGGAGGGGTGCGCATGGCCCAGGCCACGGGCGCACCGGTGCTGCCCGTCGCGATCTGGGGCTCGCAGCGCGTCTGGACCAAGGGCCACCCCAAGCGGCTCGGCCGCAGCAACGTGCCCATCGGCATCACGGTGGGCGAGCCGATCCGGGTCCGTCCCGAGGACGACGTCGTCGAGGTGACGGCGCACGTGCGCGAGACGATCACGCGGATGCTCTACGCCCTGCAGGACGCCTACCCGCCCGTGCCGGAGGCCGAGCAGCACCTGGTGCCGGTCCGCCTCGGCGGGACGGCGCCGACGCCCGAGGAGGCGGCCGTGCTCGAGGCGCGGCTGCGCGCCAAGGGCGTCCAGGGCTGACCTACCGGGGGCGGGATCATCAGCCTGGCGAACGACGGAAGTTGTCAACCTGTCTT
>NZ_DCYC01000058.1:11504-11707 GCF_002330965.1 Arsenicicoccus sp. UBA2120 | reverse complement strand
AGGACCCCCCGAATCCGCCCCCGTCGGCGGCGGGCGCTCGGAATACGGCCGGAGGGCTGGTGTCTGCTGCGTCACGCCGGCGCACCAGGAGGTGAGGGTGTCGGAGGTGGCTGATAGGTTCGAGCGGTACCCATTCGACCACCCGCGTGAAGGACGAACTCGTGAGCGCTACTCCCGTCAAGGTCGCCGTGACCGGCGCTGCC
>NZ_DCYC01000058.1:11106-11277 GCF_002330965.1 Arsenicicoccus sp. UBA2120 | reverse complement strand
CAAGGCGCTCGAGGGCGTCGTCATGGAGCTCGACGACTGCGCCTTCCCGACGCTCGCCGGCGTCGTCATCGGTGACGACCCCGAGCGGATCTTCGCGGACGTCGACGCCGCGATGCTCGTCGGCGCCATGCCGCGCAAGGAGGGCATGGACCGCGCCGACCTGCTCGCCGC
>NZ_DCYC01000058.1:0-10975 GCF_002330965.1 Arsenicicoccus sp. UBA2120 | reverse complement strand
CCGCGCCGACCTGCTCGCCGCCAACGGCAAGATCTTCACCGGCCAGGGCGCCGCCCTCAACAAGGTCGCCCCCAAGGCCAAGGTCCTGGTTACCGGCAACCCGGCCAACACCAACGCCCTCATCGCGATGAACAACGCCCCCGACATGGCGCCCGAGCAGTTCAACGCCCTGACGCGCTTGGACCACAACCGCGCCAAGTCGATGCTCGCCAAGAAGCTCGGCGTCGGCGTCGCCGAGATCAAGGACCTCGCGATCTGGGGCAACCACGACGACTCGATGTACCCCGACCTGTTCAACACCAAGGTCAACGGCAAGGCCGCGACCGAGCTCGTCGACGAGGCCTGGATCACCGGGGAGTACATCCCCACCGTCGCCACGCGCGGCGGCGCGATCATCAAGGCGCGCGGTGCCTCGTCGGCCGCCTCGGCTGCCAACGCGACGATCGACCACATGCGCGACTGGATGCTCGGCACCGACGAGATCGTGTCGATGTCGGTGCCGTCCGACGGGTCCTACGGCGTCCCCGAGGGCATCATCTCCTCGTTCCCCTGCCGCGTGAAGGACGGGAAGTACGAGATCGTCCAGGGCCTGGAGCTCAATGACTTCTCGCGCGAGCGGATCATGGCGTCCGCCGCTCGCCTGGAGTCCGAGCGTGACCAGGTCAAGGCCCTCGGCCTCATCTCCTGACCCGCCGGGGGTAAAGGCATCGACCGGCCTTCGTTCGCCAGGCTGATGCCTCTACCGGGGGTAAAAGCATCGACCGGCCTTCGTTCGCCAGGCTGATGCCTCTACCGGGGGCAGGTTTTCCCCAGGTTGTCGCGTCAAGGCCCGCGTCGTCCACAGGTGACGACGCGGGCCTTCGCGCGTGCCCGCCCAGCCAGCAGGCTGCGGTCATGGAGATCACACATGCCCTGCCGCCGGATCCGATCTTCTCCACCGCCCAGGCCTATGCGATGGGCTGGTGCCGGCGCACCCTGGCCGAGGCACGCGCTGCCGGATGGTGCCACAGCGTGCTGCGCGGGTGGTACGCCCACGGCCCGTCCCCGGCATCGCCCGTCGACCGACACCTCGAGACCGTCGCCGCCACCCATCTCGAGCACGAGGGTCGCCTGGTCACCTCGGCGGTGTCGGCCTGCCTCTACCACGGATTGCCGGTCGACGATCGTGACCTCGCCCGGGTCATGGTCACGCGACGGGCCTCCGACGACGGCGCGACCCCGGCAGCCCATGGCACCTCGACGAGCCGGGTCCTCATCCGGTCGAGCTGCCGGCCCGAGGATGTCGACGACCGTGCGCCGGTGCTCACACCGGCCGCAGCGGTGGTCGAGTACGCGCTCCAGTCGGGCCTCCCGGCCGGCGTGGCCGCCGGAGATGCGGCGCTGCGTGCGGGCGTGGCGACGGTCGAGGGCATCACGGCGGCCATCGGTCGACGGGGCGGCCGCAACGGCATACGACGGGTGTCGATGCTCCCCGGGCTGCTCGATCCGCTCGCCGAGAACGGCGGCGAGAGCAAGGCGCGGCTCGCGCTGGTGCAGGTGGGGTTCGACCTGGAGTCCCAGGTGTGGGTCGAGACGTCGATCGGGTGGTTCAGGCCCGACTGGCGGGTGCGCGGCACCGCCACGCTGATCGAGCTGGACGGCGTGGCGAAGTACCTCGACGAGCAGGGCCGGCTGGTGACCTCCCGAGTCCGGGGGACCGGACCAGGGATCGCGCCCTGGAGTCGACCGGTCATCGGGTCGTGCACCTGTCGATGGACGACATCGCCGCCCGGGACACGCTGCGGCCCTTGGTGGTCCAGCACGCGGGAGATGCCTTGCAAAAGCCAACCCCGCCGGCGTTGTCGGCGCGGACGCGCCCGAACGGACAAGGGTGGGGCGCGACCGGATGAACGAAGCCCGATCGACCGGCCTTGGTCACACCCGCCTGGGGAACGAAGGCCGGTCGATGCCTCTACCCGCGGTAGGTCAGCGGGTGGGGTGCCAGTTGACCGCGTTGGCACCCACCGCGACCACGACGGCGAGCGAGAGATACATCAGCACGTCCAGACCACGGGACCGTATGACGAGCCCGCCGGCCGCCGCGTCGGACACCACCAGGCGCAGCACGGCCGCCGCAGCGAGCGCCCCCGCCAGCAGGTTGCCGCCCAGCCGCGGCGACACCACCGCCACCACGGCCAGCGCCAGCACGCAGCCGAGGCCGAGCACCCACCACAGGGCGAGGCGCCCCGGCCCCACGGACGTCACGCGGAAGCAGCCCGCTCGGCGGACTCGACGACGTTGCTGAGCAGCAGCGCGCGGGTCATGGGGCCGACGCCACCAGGGTTGGGCGTCATCCAGCCCGCGACCTCCATCACGTCGGGGTGGATGTCGCCGGCGACCCGGGACTTCCCGTCCTCGCCGGCGATGCGGGACACCCCGACGTCGAAGACGGCGGCCCCCGGCTTGACCATGTCGGGCGCCAGGATGTTGTGGACCCCGGCCGCCGCCACGACGATGTCGGCGCGGCGGGTGTGGGCGGCCAGGTCACGAGTCCCGGTGTGGCACAACGTGACCGTGGCGTTCTCTGAGCGTCGGGTGAGGATCAGGCCGAGCGGGCGACCCACCGTGATGCCGCGGCCGATGACGACGACCTCCGCCCCCTTGAGCGGGATGTCGTAGCGCCGGCACAGCTCGACCACGCCCATCGGCGTGCAGGGCAGGGGCGCGGGGATGCCGAGCACGAGGTTGCCGAGGTTGACGGGGTTGAGGCCGTCGACGTCCTTGGACGGGTCGACGCGCGCCAGGATCGCGCTGTCGTCGAGGCCGGTGGGCTGCTGCACGAGGAAGCCGGTGCAGTCGGGGTCGGCGTTGAGCTCGTCGACGACCGCCTCCACCTCGGCCTGGGTGGCCGTGGCGGGCAGGTGCCGCTGGATCGAGGCGACACCGATCTCGGCACAGTCCTTGTGCTTGGCGCCGACGTACCACGTGCTGGCGGGGTCGTCCCCGACGAGCACCGTGCCGAGTCCCGGGGTGATGCCGCGTTCCCGCAGCGCGCGGACGCGCTCGGCGAGCTCGGTCTTGATCGTCGCGAGGGTGGCCTTGCCATCGAGGATCGTCGCAGTCACGTCGTTCATCTTGCCACCCGGTTCGCGCGCTGCGCGGCCACCCCGGCCCCGACGGCCGCGCCGAGCGTGATCACGACGCCCGCCAGCAGCTGCGGCCCGACGTGGGAGCGGGCGGCGGGGTCCAGCAGGTCGACCAGCACCGCCGACACGAGCTGACCGGTGAGCGTCATGAGGGTGGCCACGAGCACCCCCAGGTGGTGGACGACGACGGCGCCGATGGCGACATACACGATCCCGATCAGTCCCCCGACGTAGGCCCACCACGGCAGGTCCCAGGTGGCCGGTGCCCGCAGACCGCCGCGCGCCAGGAGCAGGCCGGCCCACCCGAGCAGCAGCCCGAGCCCCCAGGTGAAGTTGATGGTCGAGGTGACCACGACGTCGCCGCTGACGCGGTTGACGCGCCCGTTGAGCGCCTGCTGGAGGGCGATCGCGGCACCGGCGAGCACGGTGAGGGCGACAGGCAGCAGCGGTATGCCGTCCGCCCCGCCGCTCCCGGACCGGGCCGAGGCGGCGACGCCGACCCCCACGAAGGTCGTCAGGCCGGCCAGCACCCGACCCACGGTCACCGGCACGTGGCCGGCCGGCCCGATGCCGAGGCGGTCGACGAGCAAGGCGTTGGTCGTCTGCCCGCCGACGATGGCGATGGTGAACAGCGCGACGCCGAGGACGGGCACGGCGTTGGTCTGGACGGCGACGAAGAAGCCGCCGCTCAGCCCGCCCAGGGTCTGCCACCACGGCAGGCGGCCCGAGCGGACCACGCCGACGACCTCGCGCAGCGCCCGCCGCGGCCCGGGCAGGACCAGGAGCGCGGCCAGCAGGACGACCCACCCGGAGCCGAAGCTCCACAGCGACGCGTCCACCGGGCTGGCGAAGGCGTGCGCCAAGGTCCCGTTGGCGCGGGACTGCAGCGAGGACAGCGCGCCCGCGAGGAGGGCGGCCGCCGCCGACAGGACGACGACGGGCCGGCCCTCCTCGTGTTGGTCGCCGGGGCTGCCGGGGGCTCCGGCGACCTCGCGTCCGCCCTCGCGGGGGTCAGTGGGCAAAGTGGCGCGTGCCCGTGAAGTACAACGACACCCCCGCCTGCTGGCAGGCCTGGATCGTCTCGGCGTCGCGCATCGACCCGCCCGGGGCCACGATGGCGCGGACGCCGGCGTCGATGAGGAGCTGCGGGCCGTCGGCGAACGGGAAGAACGCGTCCGACGCCGCCACCGCACCACGGGCCCGCTCCTCCCCCGCCCGCTGGACGGCGAGCCGGCAGGAGTCGACGCGGTTGACCTGGCCCATGCCGATGCCGACGGAGGCGCCGTCGCGGGCGAGCAGGATCGCGTTGGACTTGGTGGCGCGGACGGCCTTCCAGGCGAAGTCGAGGTCCACGAGGGTGCGGTCGTCGACGGAGTCGCCGGCGACGAGCGTCCAGTGCAGGGGCGCGTCGCCGTGGCCCGCCGTCTCCTTGTCGTCCTCCGTCGGCTCGATCACCGCGTCGATCCGGTCGGCCTCCTGCACGAGCAGGCCACCCGAGATGGGGCGCAGCTCGAGGGCAGAGGCACCGGAGCGGACGTCGGCGGGCAGGCGCAGCAGCCGGATGTTCTTCTTGGCCGTGAGGATCGCCAGCGCCTCGGGCTCGAAGTCGGGAGCCGCCACGACCTCGGTGAAGATGTCCTTGACCGTCTCGGCCATCGCGGCCGTGACCGGGCGGTTGGTGGCGATGACGCCGCCGAAGGCCGACAGCGGGTCGCACTCGTGGGCGCGCCGGTGCACGGCATCGATCGGCTCGTCGGGGGCGCCGGCCGCGATGCCGCACGGGTTGGCGTGCTTGATGATCGCGACGGTCGGGCGGTGGCCGTGGTCGTGCGCGGCCCGCACGGCGGCGTCGGTGTCGACGTAGTTGTTGTAGGACATCTCCTTGCCGTGCAGCTGCTCGGCGGAGGCCACGCCCGGGCCCTCGCCTCGATACAGGGCGGCGCGCTGGTGGGGGTTCTCGCCATACCGCAGGTCGGAGACCTTGGACCAGGTCGCCCCCGCGAACTCGGGGAAGGTCTGGGCGTCGCCGACGTAGGACGAGACCATCCACGAGGCGACGGCCACGTCGTAGGCCGCGGTGTGCGCGAACGCCTTGGCGGCCAAGGACTTCCGCTCGTCGAGGGTGAACCCGCCGGCGCCGACCGCGGCCAGGACCGACGCGTAGTCGTCCGGCGAGGTGAGCACGCCAACGCTCGGGTGGTTCTTGGCGGCGGCGCGGACCATGGAGGGGCCACCGATGTCGATCTGCTCGATGCACTCGTCGGGGCTGGCGCCGGACGCGACCGTCGCGGTGAAGGGGTAGAGGTTGACGACGACCAGCTCGAACGCCGCGACCTCGAGCTCCTCGAGCTCGCGCAGGTGGTCGGGCTTGCGGGTGTCGGCGAGGATCCCGGCGTGGACGCGCGGGTGCAGCGTCTTGACCCGCCCCTCGAGGCACTCGGGGAAGCCGGTCAGCTCCTCGACGCGGGTCACGGGCAGGCCGAGTCCGTCGATGAGGGCGGCCGAGCCGCCGGTGGAGACGAGCTCGACGCCGGCGTCGTGCAGGCCGCGGACGAGGTCCTCGAGGCCGGTCTTGTCGTAGACCGAGACGAGGGCGCGCCGGATCGGTCGCCGCCCCTGCTCGGTCGTCGCGGACGCAGCGGTGCGGTCGTTGGCAGTCATCAGGTCACTCCTGCGAGCGGTTGCGGTTGGATCGGTGCGGGCACCCAGGCGGGCGATGCCCACGATCGTCACTCCCCGGTGGTGGTCCACCTGCGCCAGTCGTGTGCCTCCAACCCTACCGGGGGCGAAGGCATCGACCGGCCGTCGTCCGCCAGGCCGATGATCCCGCCGGCGGCGGGTCGTGAGCCGGTATGCCGCAGCGCCCGCCGTCTCAGCGGCCGAGGCGCACGCGGCGGCCGTCGAGGCGGTGGCCGTGGCGCGCCATACGGCCCACGACGTCGACGAGCATCTCGCGCTCCTGAACCTTGATCCGCTCGTGGAGGGACTCCTCGGTGTCGTCGTCCTCGACGGCGACCGCCCGCTGGGTGATGATCGGCCCGGTGTCGACACCGGCGTCGACGACGTGGCAGGTCGTCCCAGTCACGGCCACGCCGTGGGCGAGGGCGTCACGGACGCCGTGCGCGCCGGGGAAGCTCGGCAGCAGCGCGGGGTGGGTGTTGATCACGGTCGGACCGGCCAGGACCTGCGGCCCAAGGATCCGCATGAAGCCGGCGCTGACCACGAGCTGCGGTGCGTGACGGGCGATCTCAGCGGCGAGGGCGGCGTCCCAGGCAGCCCGGTCAGGGTGCTCGGCGGGGCGGACGACGAAGGTCGGGATCCCCGCGCGCTCGGCCCGCTCCTGCCCCAGCGTGCCGTCGCGATCGACCCCCACCGCAGCGATCCGCACGCCATAGCCAGGGTCGGCGCTCGCGTCGATGAGCGCCTGGAGCAGGGTGCCGGAGCCCGACACGAGGACGACGATCGGCACGGGCTGGGGCGAGTCGCTCACAGCCAGCACCCTAGTGGCATGGGGGATGATGGGGCGCGTGCCTGCCGACCGAGCCCCCAGACCGCGCCCGTCCGACGACGAGCGGCGCCCGGACGACGCCGGGCGAGGCCCTGGGGCCGGTGGCGGGCGAGGCCCTGCTGACGGCGGACGGCGACCGGCACCACCACCCGGGGCGACCGACGGCATGCGGGCGGCGCTGGCGATCGTGGTCACGGTGCCGCTGCTGTCGCTGCACCACCCCTGGTCGTTGCTGGCGGTGGCGACGAGCCTGGCCGCGATGTGGTTCGCGGGGCGGGCGGTCGCGCTGCAGCTGCGGGCCAAGCGCTACGGCTGGGCGTCGTGGCAGCTCGTGGGGGTCACGCTGGGCGGCTACCTGCTGTTCACGGCGGCCCTGCAGTCGATCTATCCGACGCAGATGACGACCTGGTCGACGTGCACCGCCGGCGCGAACACCCGCGTGGCGCAGGCGCAGTGCGACGCCCGTCTCGACGAGTCGGTGCCGTCCTGGCTGTCGGGCGCGCTCGGCCTCTGACCGGCTCCGCGTCTGACCGGCTTGGCGTCCAACCCGGGTCGATGTGCCTACCTCAGGTAGGTCAGTGGTGGTAGCGGCGCCAGGTCAGCAGGAGCGCCAGGAGCGCCCCCACCGCGAGCTCGCCGGCCAGCGCCAGCGTCGCCCACCACGCGTGCGGCCCCACCGACACCAGCGCCCGCGAGCCCATCGAGCCGCTCGACAGCAGCATCACGACCAGCGACCCGAGGACCATGACCAGCCAGGCCGAGGCGGCGGCCAGCGCCTTGGCGCCCAACGTCGACAGGGTCGCCAGCCGACCGATCGCCCGGTGCGCGACCACGGCCCCCACGATCACCGGCAGCAGCCCCGCGAGCCGCGCCCACCACGGCAGCGCCCCGTTGTCCGGCAGCGAGCCGAGGAACGGAACCATGGGCAGCAGGCCCGACTGGGCCTGCGACCAGGTGTAGGTCGAGCCCAGCCCCAGCGAGAACCCCGGCCCCGCCAGCCACGACAGGCCCCAGGCCGCCGCGTCGGGCAGCCAGGCCAGCTGGACCACGGCGAGCAGGACGTTGCCCACCGCGCCGGCGTCCAGCGACGACGTCAGGTCGCGCACGCGCCCCAGGTGCGTCACGAACCCCAGGACCACGGGCACCAGACCGGCCAGCAGCAGCAGACCCACGCCGCGCAGCCCCTCCCCCAGGGCGCGGCGCACCGCCACGGGGACGAGCCCGACGACCTGGTCGTGCCACCCGGGAGCGGCGGCCGGCCGGGCCCACGCGTGCCGCAGCCCGACCAGCACGCCGAGCAGCGGCACGACGACGTCGCCCAGCACCGTGGACGGCCAGGACGGCCGGATCGCGAGGCTCGACGCGTGCAGGGCCACGAGAAGCCCCAGGACGGCATACGAGCCGATGAAGGCCCCGACGAGCCGGGCCACCCCGGAGCGCATCCCGCCCAGCCAGCCGAGCCGCGGCGAGCGGTCGTCCTCGACGGGCCCGGCGAGGGTGCGCGCCGCGACCGCGGCCGACGCGACGGCCAGCGCCGTCAGCAGCAGCGGGGTCAGCGACAGCACGACCCCGGCCTGGCGCACCGAGCCGCCGTGCGCCGCGACCCAGGCCAGCGACCCCACGCCCAGCGCGGCGGGCCACCCCCCGGTGGCACCCGCCGACCCGGCCCAGGCGACGACGGAGAGGAGCACGAGCGGCAGCCAGCTCGTCACGACGGCGACGGCGGCCGCGCGCACGGCCCGGGTGGCAGGGACGGCGGCGGGGCGGAGGCGGGGCGAGTCAGTCATGGGTGCCCTCATCGTCTCCCACCGGGGCCCCGCGGCCCGACCCGGCTCGCCGGTCCGGCGGCCACCGGAGCCACCTGGCCCGCCCCGGCGGAGGCTGTCGTATGCCGAGAGCCGGCCACCCCGAGGAGGGGTGACCGGCTCTCGCCGTGACCGGTGAGGGTCAGAGGGACTTCATGATCTCGCGCATGAGCTCGGCGGTCTCGGACGGCGTCTTGCCGACCTTGACGCCGGCGGCCTCGAGGGCCTCCTTCTTGGCGGCGGCAGTGCCCGCGCCACCCGAGACGATGGCGCCGGCGTGGCCCATGGTCTTGCCCTCGGGGGCGGTGAAGCCCGCGACGTAGCCGACGACCGGCTTGGTGACGTTGTCCTGGATGAACTTCGCCGCGCGCTCCTCGGCGTCGCCACCGATCTCGCCGATCATGACGATCGCCTTGGTCTCCGGGTCCTTCTCGAAGGCCTCGAGGCAGTCGATGTGCGTGGTGCCGATGACCGGGTCGCCACCGATGCCGACGGCGGTGGTGAAGCCGAAGTCACGCAGCTCGTACATCATCTGGTAGGTCAAGGTCCCCGACTTGGAGACCAGACCGATCTGGCCGGCGCCCGCGATGTCGGCGGGGATGATGCCGGCGTTGGACTGCCCGGGGCTGATGATGCCGGGGCAGTTGGGGCCGATGATGCGGGTCGTGCCCTTGGCCGCGGCGTAGTTGTAGAACTCGGCCGAGTCCTTGACCGCGATGCCCTCGGTGATGACGACGAGCAGCGGCATCCCCGCGTCGACGGCCTCGACGACCGCGGACCTGGTGAAGGCCGGCGGCACGAACACGACCGAGACGTTGGCGCCGGTCGCGTCCATGGCCTCCTTGACGGAGCCGAAGACGGGGACCTGCTTGCCCTCGGGGAAGTCGACCGTCTGGCCGGCCTTCTTGGGGTTGACGCCACCGACGATGTCGGTGCCGGAGGCGAGCATGCGCGTGGTGTGCTTCATGCCCTCGGAGCCGGTCATGCCCTGGACGATGACCTTGGAGTCGGCGTTGAGGAAGATAGCCATTGGTTGTGTAGTCCTGTCTCTCTCGCTCGAACGCTTACTTGGCGGCCAGCTCGGCGGCCTTGCGGGCAGCGCCGTCCATGGTCTCCTCGACGGTGACCAGCGGGTGGTTGTAGTCCTCGAGGATGCGGCGACCCTCGACGACGTTGTTGCCGTCCAGACGGACGACGAGCGGCTTGGTGGCCTGGTCGCCCAGCGACTTGAGGGCGCCGACGATGCCGTTGGCAACGGCGTCGCACGCCGTGATCCCGCCGAAGACGTTGACGAACACGGCCTTGACCTGCTCGTCGCCGAGGATGACGTCCAGGCCGTTGGCCATGACCTCGGCCGAGGCGCCGCCACCGATGTCGAGGAAGTTGGCGGGCTTGCTGGCCCCGCCCGTGTGGTCCTCGCCGGCGTAGGCGACGACGTCCAGGGTGCTCATCACGAGGCCTGCGCCGTTGCCGATGATGCCGACGTTGCCGTCGAGCTTGACGTAGTTGAGGTGCATCGCCTTGGCCTTGGCCTCCAGCGGGTCCGCGGCCTTCTCGTCGACCAGGGCTGCGTGGTCGGCCTGGCGGAAGGACGCGTTGTCGTCGAGGGTGACCTTGCCGTCCAGGGCGATGATGTCGCCGTCCTCGGTCTTGACGAGGGGGTTGACCTCGACCAGCGTGGCGTCCTCCTCGCGGTAGACGTCCCACAGCTTCTGCAGCACCGGCACGATCTTGGCGCCGGTCTCCGCGTCGAAGCCCGCGGCCTCGACGATCTCGGTGGCCTTGGCCTCGTCGATGCCGACCTGCGGGTCGACGGCGATGCGGGCGAGGGCCTCGGGGCGCTCGACGGCGAGCTGCTCGATCTCCATCCCGCCCTCCTTGCTGCACATCGCCAGGTAGTTGCGGTTGGCGCGGTCCAGGAGCAGCGAGAAGTAGTACTCCTCGGCGATCTTGGCGCCCTGCGCGATCATCACGGTGTGGACGGTGTGGCCCTTGATGTCCATGCCGAGGATCTGCTGGGCGTGCTGCTCGGCCTCGTCGGCGGACTTGGCGACCTTGACGCCACCCGCCTTGCCGCGACCTCCGGTCTTGACCTGGGCCTTGACGACGGTGACCCCGCCGCTCCTGGTCCCGATCTCGTCTGCGGCGGCCCGAGCCTGCTCGGGGGTCTCGGCGGTCTGGCCCGCCAGGACCGGCACGCCGTGCTTCTCGAACATGTCGCGTGCCTGGTACTCGAAAAGATCCACGCTCATCCGTCCTTGGGTTAGGTGGTGGAGTGTCTTCGCGAGGATAACGCGGTTCCGACGCACCGGCCCACGCCAACCGTCCCCCTGCGACCGATGCCACACCGAGGGCGCGCCCGCGCGGGTCGGGCGAGCCGGTCGGTCCACCCGGTCGGTTCCTGGACCGGGGTCGGTCGGGTGATCCGGTGGGCTGTGCCTGGGGGGCGGTGCCGGACGACGAGGCCGTATGCCGGGAAGGGGGGTCCCGGCATACGGCCTCGTGCGTGACTCTTGTGGTGCTGGGGTTACTGGACG
>NZ_DCYC01000062.1:0-14396 GCF_002330965.1 Arsenicicoccus sp. UBA2120 | reverse complement strand
CCACTCAACGGGGCTCTATCCGTGAGGGAGGGGCGGAGGCGGCATACGATCTCGGGGTGGACGACGGCGGCAGGGATGACGACGGCACGATGACGTGCGGCAGCTGCGGGTGGCAGGTGGCGGGAGCGGACCTGGCCGAGGCCAGGGTGCGGTGGACGTTCGGCACCGAGCGGGGTCGGACGGTGTGGGCCTGCGAGCGGTGCAGCCGGCAGCACGCCCGCTCGATCGAGGGCAAGCTCGACTCCGCGTGGTGGTAGGTCGCGCGTAGTCCCTCCCGGCCAGGGGAGAGAGACCGAGCCGGAGGCGCGGGGCTACTCCGACGGCGGGTGCAGGGTCAGGTCGTCCAGCCAGTGGGTCAGGATGGCTCGCGCCTCCACCTCGCCACCGATCTGGCACAGCACGCCGATGCCTCCGGCCCACACACGATGGATGAGGAGGTAGTCCGGAGGTAGGTCGAGGACGGCGATGACCGACTGCCAGCGGGGCTCGCTGACGTGGGCGAAGCATCCCCGGAGCCACGCGCGGCTGAACGTGTAGCGCTCGTGGCGTGCCGGCTCGAGGAAGGGGTCGAGGAACTCCAGCAGCAGGTCCGGGGCGAGGTCGGCACCGGGGTGGACCCACCCCTCCTCGCGAAGCCCGTCCAGCACGGCGGGGCCGGTGTCGTCGCCACTCAGCGCGAGACCGAGGAGACGTCCGACGGCGCTGGGCATCCCACCGGGAAGGCGGTTGACGGCCCCGAAGTCGAGGACCCCGAGACGGCCGTCCTCGGTGATGCGGAAGTTCCCCGGGTGCGGGTCGGCGTGGAGCAGGCCCACGTGGTCCGGCCCGGCCAGCAGGAAGTCCAGGTAGAGCGTGGCGGCCTGGTCCCGCTGCTCGGCAGACCCCTCGCGGATCACGGCGGACAGGGGTGTCCCCTCCAGCCAGTCCATCACGACGACCCGAGGCGTCGCCTCGAGCACCCTTGGTATGGCGAAGAACTCGCTCCCGGCGAAGGCATCCGCGAACTGGCGCTGCGCGGCCGCCTCCAGCGTGTAGTCCAGCTCCTCGCTCATCCGGGCCTGCAGCTCGTCGGTCACGGCCTTCATGTCGATGCCGGTCCGCAGCGCGCCGGTCACGCGCGCGACGCGGGCGAGCTGACGCAGGTCCGACAGCAGGGCGTCGCCCGCCCCGGGGTACTGCACCTTGACCGCCACCGTGCGGCCGTCGGCCCACCGGCCGCGGTGCACCTGCCCGATGGAGGCGGACGCCACGGGGACGTCGTCGAGCTCGTGGAAGCGGGACCGCCAGTCGTCGCCCAGCTCGCTCGCCAGGACGCGGTGGACGGTCTCCGCAGGCATCGAGGGGGCGGCGTCCTGGAGCGCCGTCAGGGCGCCTCGGTAGTGCGCCGCGACCTCCTCGGGCAGCGCCGCCTCGAAGATGGACATCGCCTGCCCGACCTTCATCGCCCCGCCCTTGAGCTGGCCGAGGACCGAGAAGAGCTGGTCAGCGGTGCGGGCGGCGACCTGGGCCGCGACGGCCTCGGCCGGCGCCCCGCCGAGACGGCGGCCGAGTCCCACCGCGGTGCGGCCGGCGTAGGTCAGCGGGAGGGCGGCCAGGCGGGCCGTGCGGTGGGCAGACCGTCGAGGGATGTCGTTCACCCCTTGATTGTCACCCCGCGAGGGAGACCTGGGCGGGTAGGTGGGTGAGGCATCGCGGGTGGACCGACCAGGTGCGCTGGCGCGGGACGGGGTCTGCGTCGTGGACCTCGGTGGTGAACCCCACCGGGAGGCGACGCCTGGTGACCGCGTCCCGAGCATGGGCGGCCGCCGCGCCCACGGCCAGCGCCGTGGTGGTGGGGTCGGTGCGCGCGGGCCGGGGGAGGCCGTCCAGACGCCGCGTCGTGAGCTGGGCCAGCAGGCGCGGCCAGGCGGGATCCCGGTCGGTGCGGTAGCGGTCCAGGCACAGGGGGCAGGGGTCGGCGAGCCCGCCCCACAGCGGCCCGACGGTCACCGAGCCGTCCGCCACGACGACCGGCAGGACCATCGCCCACGGTGCCCACTGCCGAGCGACGACGGGGTCGATCGCACCGTCCGCCACCAGCACCGCCAGGGCGGGCGGCCGGCGCGAGTCCCTGGCGGCGGTGCCGGCAGAGGGAGACGGCAGGTGGGTCGGGGCGAGCTCGTCCTGCACGTGGAGGCGAGGGTGCTGTCGTCGCAGGGCGCTCGCGACCTGCTCCGCGAGGTCGCCGATCCCGGCGACGAGCACCGGGACGCGAGCCAGGTCCGACGCGTCCGAGGACGAGTCCACTCCCGGTGCCGGCAGTCGCAGCACGTCCCGGGGGCGGCCGCCGCCGGGTGACCGGGGGTCGAGCAGGCCGTGGGCGGTCAGCAGGTCCAGCAGGTCGCCGAGGCGGCTGTCGTCCTCCCCGTGGCGGACGTAGACGAGCTGCAGGTCTGCCCGGGAGCGGGTGCCGTCGAGCGCCATGACGACCTCACGATCGGCGGCGCTGAGACCGGCCAGCACCATCGCGGTGGGGTGGTGCGCCCCGAGCTGGAGCTCGTCACCGCCACGGTCGAGCAGGCGGAGGCCGGGGCGGAGGGTGGGGCGTTCGCAACGGGTCATGGGTCGTCTCCTACGGGATGCGTGATGGATCGAGCGTGCCACACGCAAACTCAGGCAAACGACAGCAAAAGTACTTCTGTGGATAACCATGAGCGGGACGGTCCCGCTCGGAGATGCCGAGAGGCGGTGCCGGCACAGGTGCCGACACCGCCTCTCGGACGGCAGGTGGTGCTCAGGCCTTGCCGAGGATGCGGTTGAGGTTGGTGCCGCACTCGGGGCACTTGCCCTTGGCCATGCGGCGACCGTTGGTCTCCACGATGTTGCCCTCGGCCTCACGCTTGGCCTTGCACTTGACGCAGTAGAACTCACCCTTGTAGGTGTCGGCCATGTCGTCTCTCCTTGTCGTTCGTGCCGCGGGTGCGGCAATCGGACTTCGGTCACCATAGAGCACATGAGAGCTGGTTCCGGGGATTACGCCGCGTCACCTCGCGAGCACGCAGTCGTGCTCAGGGCGCCCAGGCTGCCCCTGCCGCCCGCGCCGCCGGTCGCGATCCGTGGCTAGGCTCGAGCCACGCGTGCGGCCGGGACGGCCCGGCGCCAGCGCAGCGACGTCGACGAGGATGGCCATGGATCGTGAAAGCCTTTGGTGGGAGCAGGATTTCGAGCACCTGGCGGTGACCCGCCGGGTGCAGGGCGAGCGTCATACGGCCGTGGTCACCCTGGACCTGCCGGAGCAGCGCAACGCCATGAGCGAGGAGATGACGACCTCGTGGGCGCGTCTCGCCTCGTTGCTCGGGGACGACACGCAGCTGGCGTGTGTCGTGGTGACGGGTGCGGGCACGGCGTTCACCTCGGGGGGCAACCTGTCCTGGCTGATGGCCGAGCCGGACGCGTCGGTCAGCGACCTCCGGGCCAGGATGCGCACCTTCTACCGTCGTTGGCTGTCGATGACGAGGCTGGAGGTGCCGGTCGTGGCGGCCGTCAACGGCCACGCGATCGGCGCCGGACTGGCTCTCGCCCTGGCCTGCGACGTGCGCTACGTCGCCGAGGAGGCCAGGCTCGCCGTGCCCTTCACCGGGCTCGGACTGCACCCCGGTATGGCGACCACGTGGTCGCTGCCATCGGTCGCGGGGCCGGCGCTCGCGGCCGACATGCTCCTGACGGGGCGGGTGGTCCTGGGCCACGAGGCGGTGGGCCTGGGACTGGCGTCCGCGGCCGCCCCGGCGGACGAGGTGCTCCGGCTGGCCCTGGACGCCGCCGACCGCGTCGCCGCCGCGGCGCCGGTGGCCACGAGGCTGACCCTGGCCGCGCTGCGGGACGGCGGCCACGACGGTCCGGCCGCGGCGCTGGAGTGGGAGGCCCTCGCACAGGCCACCACGATGGCGACGGCGGACCTGCAGGAGGGCGTCCGGGCGGCGACCGAGCGGCGACCGCCCACCTTCACCGGCCGCTGAGCACGGCGCGCTTGCCCCGGGCCACGCCCGAGCGCCGCTAGGGTGCCGCCATGAGTGAGGTCGAGGTGCGCCGGAGCACCCGTCGACGCCGCACCGTCAGCGCCTACCGCGAGGGCGATCGCATCGTCGTGCTCATCCCCGCCGGGCACTCCCGCCGCCAGGAGCAGGAGTGGATCGACCAGATGGTCGGCCGCATCGAGGCGCGCGAGCACCGGGTGCGCCCGAGCGACGGCCGGCTGGCCGAGCGGGCGTGGGAGCTGTCCCAGTCCTACCTCGGTGGCCTGGCCAGGCCCGCGAGCATCTCCTGGGTGTCCAACCAGCACCGGCGGTGGGGGTCGTGCACCCCCGCGGACGGCACCATCCGGATCTCCGACCGGGTGGCCGCGCTGCCCCGGTGGGTCCAGGACTACGTCGTCCTGCACGAGCTGGCGCACCTGCTGCAGCCCGGGCACGGGCCGGAGTTCTGGCGCCTGCTGCGGAGCTATCCCAAGCTGGAGCGCGCCAAGGGCTTCCTCGAGGGAGTTGCGCACGGCGCACGCGATGACACCCCGCCCGGGGATCCGGGGGACACGGGGGACTGCGTCGACGGATGACCCGTCTCAGGGCGCGCGGAGGCCGGCCCGCTCGATCAGACGGGGCAGCTCCTCGCCGTGCGGGTGCGGCAGCGCGTCCACGGGCCACCAGGCGACGTCGAGGGACTCCGCGCTGACGACGGGCTCGACCTCGCGGACGACGGCGACGAACCTCAGGTCCAGGTGCTCGCGGCACACCGTGAACCCCTCACCCAGCGCGTGCCGGTCCAGGTCGACCAGGACCGGCGTCACCTGCAGGTCCGGGATGCCCGACTCCTCGCGGCCCTCGCGCTGGGCGGCCGCCGCCACGTCCGCGTCGCCGGGCTCGGCATGACCACCGAGCTGGAACCACGTGCGGGCCTTGCGATGGTGCGTGAGCAGCACCTGGCGCCGGTCCTCGGACAGCACCAGGACGCTCGCCGTGAGGTGGGCGGCTGGCCCGTGCTTCCACCACGCGTCGGGGTGACGGTCGAGGTGCACCAGGAAGTCCTCGCGCAGCGACTCCTCCCTCGCGTCGACCGGAGCCAGCTCTGCCAGCAGTCGTATGGCGTCCGCCCGGAGGCTCGCGAGGTTGCCCGGTCGCGCGGGGTCCGTCACGCCGGGCCGTCGGTGGGGCCGCCTCCGGGACGGTCCTCGCGCCCCTCCGACAGCAGTCGGTCGAGCTCGGCGTCCAGGTCGTCGCCCTGCCCGGAGCGCACGCGCTGGACGTAGCCGAGGACGTCGTCCAGGTCGTCGCCGGTCGGCGCCACGTCGGGGTGCGCCCAGACGCTGTCGCGCAGCTCCTGCCCGCCGGCGTCCTCGAGGGCTGCGAACAGGTTGGCGGCGTCGCGCAGCCGGCGGGGACGCAGCTCGAGCCCCACGAGCTGGGCGAAGGCCTTCTCGGCCGGGCCGCCGGTCGCCCGGCGTCGCCGCACGGTCTCGCCGAGGGCGGCCGCCTCCGGCAGGTGCGGTCGCGTGGCTCGGTCGGCGACGACGTCGACCCATCCCTCGACGAGGGCGAGCAGCGTCTCGAGCGAGGCCAGGGCGCGACGCTGGGCGTCTGAGGGTTCCGGGGTGAACAGCGTCGAGCCCAGTGCCTCCTGCAGGGCGGCGGGGTCGCTCGGGTCGACCGTGGACATGCGGGCGGAGATGCCCTCGACGTCGATCGAGATGTCACGGGCGTAGGCCTGCACGGCAGAGGTCAGGGACGCGGTCAGCCACGGGGCGGCGGTGAACAACCGGGACCGGGCCGCCTCGCGGGCCGCGAGGTAGAGGCGCACCTCGGCGGGGTCGACCTCGAGGCCCTCGGAGAGGGCGCGAACCCCGGAGGGGAGCAGGGCCACGGCGTGACCCGGCACGAGGGGGAGTCCCACCTCGGTGCCGGACACCACGTCCTCGCTGAGGCCACCGACCGCCTCGGCCGTCTGGGCGGCGAACATCGCCGCACCCATGCGGTGCATCATCGGGCCCATCTGCGCCATCATCGCCGTGGTGTCCATCCCCTGGGGGAGCTGTGGCATGCCCGGCATGCCCGAGAGCTGCTCCAGCCCGCCGTGCTCGGCGAGCTCCTCGAGCTGCCCCCGCATCGCCCCCGTCATCGCGGCCGTGACGCCGTCCGCGACCGGGGTGACCAGCTCGATCCAGGTGGGCATCGTCGCCTGGACCCACTCGGCCCGGCTCCACACGGCGTCCGGCGCGTTGGCCGCCTCGAAGGCCGTGGCCTGGTCGAGCCACAGCTGGGCCACGCGGATGGCGTCGGCGTGGGAGCGACGGTCGGCGTCCCCCACGACGGCGTCGCCGCCCTGGGCGACGCGCTTGCGCGCGAGGTCGAGCGCGACCGCCCCGTCGACGGCACCCTCGGGGGCCGGACCGGAGAACATCGCCTGGACCTGCTGGCGCACCATCGCCAGCTGGGTGGGGTCGAGCTGCTCCATGCCGAGCTGACGGAGGGCGTCGCGCACCTGGGGGTTGTCCGCGAGAGAGGGGTCACCCATCATCTCGCCGAGCATGCGGGCCAGGGCGGCGGCATCGTCGGGGTCGTGCGGTCCGGACCCGGGTCCGTTGGTGGGTGGGACGGTCACGACGTGCTCCTCCGGTCGACGGATCGGGTGGTACTGCAGCCTCAACGCTAGGAGGGAGCGGGGCGTTCCGTCACGTGCGTCCAGGGACGACGGCGTCGAGGTGCACCACCCTGTCGGTGATGGAGACTAGCCTCTCCCGCAGACGTCCCCCTCGACGGAAGGGCCCCCGTGAGCCAGCCAGTCCCCAGCGCCCGGCTCGTCGCCGTGCGTGACGCGCCGCTGTCCGTCGACGAGGTCCTGGCGGCGGTGAGCGATCCGCGGGCCGGGGCGATCGTGCCGTTCATCGGCATCGTCCGGGACCACGACAGCGACAAGGGCGTCACCAGCCTCGACTACTCGGGCCACCCCACCGCCCTCGACCGCCTGGCCGAGGTCGTGGCCGGCACCCAACAGCTCCCGGGCGTCCTCGCCGCCGCGGCGGTGCACCGTGTCGGCCACCTCGAGATCGGCGACCTGGCCGTCGTCTGCGCGGTGAGCGCCTCGCACCGGGGGGAGGCCTTCGACGCCTGCCGGCACCTCATCGACACGCTCAAGTCGACCGTCCCGATCTGGAAGCACCAGGCCTTCTCCGACGGGACCGAGGAGTGGGTGGGGCTGCCGTGACGGGGGCCTTCCCCGCCCCGGGGATCCCCGCTCCCCGCCGGCGGCGCCGTCGCGTCCTCGCCGCAGTCCTGGGCCTCCTGTGCCTGGTGCTGGTCGCCCTCGCCTTCATCCCGCTGCCGTATGTCGTGATGGGTCCCGGCCCCGTCACCAACACCCTGGGCGCGACCCGCGACGGCCGACCGCTCATCTCGGTGCCCAAGGCCCAGGACCACCCCGCGTCGGGCGTCCTCAGCTTCACCACCGTCTCGGTGCGGGGTGGCCCGGGTGCCACGGTCACGGCATACGACCTGCTGGCCGCGTCCGTCTCGCAGGCTCGCTCGGTCGTGCCCGAGGAGCAGGTGTTCCCCCAGGGCGCGACCAACGAGGAGATCAAGCGCGAGAACGCCGCCGAGATGACCCACTCCCAGGAGGACGCGGTGGTCGTGGCCGAGCGCGCGCTGGGGCTCACGGTGCCCGAGACCGTCTCGGTGGGGGTGCTCCCGACCGGGTCCCCGGCCATCGGGCGGCTCGAGCCCGGAGACCGCTTCGTGCAGGTCGGGTCCACCCCGGTGACCGGCAGCGCGGGGCTGCGGTCGGCGATCCAGTCCTACGCCGCCGGTCAGTCCGTGCCGGTCACCGTCGTGCGCGACGGAGCCCGCCGTCAGGTGTCCCTGCCCGTGCGTGAGCAGCAGGGACGCAAGGTGATCGGGGTCGGGCTCAAGGTCGACTACACCTTTCCCGTCAAGGTCACCATCGACGCCGGCGACGTGGGTGGACCCTCCGCCGGGATGATGTTCGCCCTCGGCATCCACGACCGCCTGACGCCCGGCGAGCTGACGGCGGGCCAGCGCATCGCTGGCACGGGCACCCTGTCGCCCGACGGGCGGGTCGGGCCGATCGGGGGGATCCAGCAGAAGCTCGCCGGTGCCCGCGCGGCCGGGATCCAGTGGTTCCTCGCGCCGGCCGGCAACTGCGGCGAGGTCGTCGGCCACGTGCCGGACGGGCTGCGGGTCGTGCGCGTCGACGACTTCGACGACGCGCTGGCGGACGTGCGGGCCATCGCGGCCGGCAAGGGCGCGGGCCTGCAGGGTTGCGGCTGACCCGATGCGCTCGTGTCAGACCCGGTCGACCGTCAGGCCTCGCTGAGGGTGGCCCGCAACGCCTCGACGAGGCCCGGGGCGATGTCCGGACCCATCGCGACGGCGTCGTCGCTGTCGTGGGCGCGCTGACGCAGGAGCGTCACCTGCTGGCCGGAGCGGTCCACGGCCACGAGCAGCCGCACGTCCTGGCGCGCCGGGTGGGACGCGAGGCGCTCGAGGGCGGCCTCCGGGTCCTCGGGCAGGTCCGCCTCGGCCTCCGGAGGCACGACGATCCGCTCGACGCTGATGGCGGTGCCCGCGACCTCGGCGGGCCACACGATGCCGGCCAGCAGGTCCTCCAGACCTGACGCGTCGGGCAGCTCCTCCTGCTCGATGGCCGTCAGGCCCGCGGGGTCCTCGCCCTCGAGCCTGGCGCCGAGCTGGGGCTCGGCAGCCAGCAGCTCGGCGGTGCGGACGAGGGCGAACAGCCGCGTGGGCTGGTCCCAGCCGGAGCGGGCCACGTGCTGCTCGGTGTCGACGGCGCACGTGATGAGGGGCGTGGGGACGAGCTGAGGAGTCGAGGTCACGGGTCCATGCTGCCTGAGGGCGGCAGGAACCCCTAGCCGGGGACTCCAGACAGCCGGTCAGCCTATAGCCGCCTGCCGAGGCCTTGACGGGGCCCGCGAGACATCGGCGAGCGTCCGGAGCCACATCAGGGTGACGTCTCCCGCCGACGTCCAGCGAGCCGGGGTAGGTTGGGCCGCGAGCACCACGGGCGGCAGTCGCGGCCCGGCGGCCCGAACGTGCAGGAGGACGACGCAGTGAGTGACGAGGGGCGCCCCGCGTCGGGTCCGGCCGATCCCGGAGGCGCAGGTGGCGCGGCACGTGCCCGTCGCCGACCGGGCCGGGGGAGAGCCGGGCGTGGGTGGCTCGGCCCGCTGCTGACGATCGTCGCGGTGGCCGCGCTGGCGCTGGGTGCGCTGGCGAGCGTGTGGACGCAGGTGCTGTGGTTCGACAGCGTCCGCTTCAGCCGCGTCTTCACCACCGAGCTGCTCACCAAGGCCGGGCTGTTCGTGACCGGCGCGCTGGTCGTCGGCGCCCTGGCCTGCTCGAGCATCCTCATCGGCCACCGGCTGCGCCCCGTCTACGCCCCCGTCACGGACGAGCAGGTCGCCCTCGACCGCTACCGCGCGATGCTGGACCCCCTGCGCCGGCTGGCCGTCTGGGTCGTGCCGGGCGTGCTCGGGGTCTTCAGCGGCACCGCGCTGGCCAGCCAGTGGCAGACCTTCCTGCTGTGGCTGCACCGGGTCCCCTTCGGCAAGCAGGACCCCGAGTTCGGGATGGACATCGGGTTCTTCGTCTTCACCCTCCCATGGGTGAGCTTCCTGCTTGACTTCGCCCTCATGGGCCTGGTCCTCGCCGCCATCGTGGCCGCCCTGACCCACTACCTGTATGGCGGACTGCGCCCACCGGGCATGAGCGGGCGCTCCACCAAGGCGGCGGTCGTCCACCTCTCCTGCCTGTTCGCGGCGGTGGCGCTGGTGCAGGGGCTCAGCTACTGGTTCGGGCGCTACGACCTGGCGGTGGCCGACTCCGGGCGCATCACCGGCATCACCTACACCGGCGCCCACGCGGTCCTCCCCGGTCGTTCGATCCTCGCGGTCGCGGCCGTCCTGTGCGCGCTCTTCTTCCTGGCTTCGATCTGGACCGGGTCGTGGCGGCTGCCGGTGGTGGGCGTGAGCCTGCTCGCCGTGTGCGCGCTGGTGATCGGGACCATCTATCCCATGCTCGTGCAGAGCCTCAAGGTCAAGCCGAGCGAGCGCACCCTGGAGCAGCCCTACATCCAGCGCAACATCGAGGCCACCAGGTCGGCCTTCGGGCTCGACAAGGTGGTCAAGACGCCCTACAAGGCGGAGACCACGGTCTCGAGCGGTCAGCTGCGCGGCGACGCCGACACCATCCCGGGCATCCGGATCGTCGACCCCGCGATCGTGGGGCAGACCTTCGAGGCCATCCAGGCGGTCAAGGCCTTCTACTCCTTCCCCGCCAGCCTCGACGTCGACCGCTACCGCCTCGAGGGCAAGTTGGTGGACGCCGTGGTGGGCGCCCGCGAGCTGCGGCTCGACGACCTCGACCGCTCGTGGCGCAACTGGGTCAACGACCACACGGTCTACACGCACGGCTACGGCCTCGTCGCGGCCTACGGCAACCGGCGCGGACCGGACGGTCAGCCGGTCTTCTTCGAGCAGAACATCCCCTCGACCGGCAAGCTCGGCACCTACGAGCCCCGCATCTACTTCGGGGAGGAGTCCCCGACCTACTCCATCGTCGGTGCCCCGGAGGGCAGCGGCGACGCGGAGCTCGACCACCCCGACGGCAGCGCCGGCGGCCAGCGCAACACGACCTACCGGGGGGCGGGTGGCGTCCAGATCGGGTCCTTCCCCCGTCGCCTCGCCTATGCCATCGCCTATCGCGAGCCCAACATCCTGCTGTCCAGCGCCGTCAACCCGGAGTCGCGCCTGCTCGACATCCGCAAGCCGCGCGAGCGGATCGGCAGGGTCGCCCCGTGGCTGACGCTGGACGGTGATCCCTACCCCGCGGTGGTCGACGGACGGGTCCAGTGGATCGTCGACGGCTACACGACGAGCGCCAACTACCCCTACTCGCAGCTGACCGAGATCGAGGACGCGACCTCCGACGCCCTCACGGCCCGGTCCGCGAACGTTGCCGCCCTGGCGCCGGCGCGCGTCAACTACATGCGCAACTCGGTCAAGGCCACGGTCGACGCCTACGACGGCACCGTGCACCTCTATGCGTGGGACGACCAGGACCCGCTGCTGAAGGCCTGGACCAAGGCCTTCCCCGGGACCGTCGAGCCCATGTCGGCGATCAAGGGGGAGCTGATGCAGCACCTGCGCTACCCCGAAGACATGTTCAAGGTCCAGCGATCGATGCTCGGCAAGTACCACGTGACCGACGCCAACAGCTTCTTCGGCGGGCAGGACTTCTGGAAGGTCCCGACCGACCCGAGCGACCGGACGACCGGGGCGCCCAGCCAGCCTCCGTACTACCTCTCGCTGGCCGTGCCAGGCCAGGCGGCCCCGACCTTCTCGCTGACCACCACCTACACCCCGGAGAAGCGCTCGGTGCTGTCCGCCTTCCTCTCGGCCGACGCCGATGCCGGGGGCAAGGACGGTCAGCGCAAGGATGGCTATGGCACGTTGAGGCTGCTCGAGCTGCCACGGGACACCCAGGTGCAGGGGCCGGGGCAGGTCGCCAACAACATCTTCTCCTCCAACGACTCGTCGCCTCGGTTCGCGCTGACGCTGAGCCAGTTCCTCAACAACAACTCGCAGGGTGGGTCCAAGGTCTCGATGGGCAACCTGCTGACCCTGCCCGTGGGCGGGGGAGTGCTCTACGTCCAGCCGATCTACGTGCAGGCCTCGTCCGGCACGTCCGCGTACCCCCAGTCCAAGGCGATCGTCGCCTCGTTCGGCGACAAGCTCGCCTGGTCGGACACGCTGGACGGCGCGCTCGACGGACTCTTCGGCGGCAACTCGGGAGCCACGGCCGGCGACCAGGGCACGTCGGGCCCGGCGGCCCCGACCGCTCCGAGCACCCCGACCCCGGGCCAGAGCCCAGGCACCCCTCAAGGCAACCAGGGCAACGCGGAGGTGGCCAAGCAGCTCACCGCAGCGCAGGAGGCGATGAAGGCGGCCGACGAGGCGCTGGCCAAGGGCGACTTCACGGCGTACGGCGAGGCACAGAAGCGGGTGCGGGCGGCGGTGGACGCGGCTCTCAAGGCCCAGCGTCCGGGACAGACCACCGTGGTGCCGGCGTCGCCGTCCGCCACCCCGTCGGCGACGCCCACCTCGACGCCGACCCCGACGAGTCCCTGACCGGGCCAGGAAGGGTGACGGAAGCGCGGCTGGTCGCCGATTTGCACCTCCCGTCCACCGTCGCGTAACCTGAAGTCACCGACGCGGGGTGGAGCAGCTCGGTAGCTCGCCGGGCTCATAACCCGGAGGTCGCAGGTTCAAATCCTGCCCCCGCTACCAACCTGGCCCGGGATTCGATCCGAATCCCGGGCCAGAAGCATGTCTGGGCGGTCATCGCTCCGCGGCTCTCCCGCCGGCAGGCACTCAGGCTCGCCAGGTCCGCGGCCTCACCACGTCATGGACGTGCGAACGACGAGGGCACCCGCGTCGGGTTCCGAGCCCTCTCCTCACGCGGACAGGTGCCGCTGCCTGGGCCAGACTCGCGACCAGGAGCCGACCGGGCCGGCGCAGACCCACACCCGCGCACCGGAGTCCTCGTTGTCCACGCCGGGGTCCAGGGTGGCCGCGAGCCGGCACCCGTCCCACAGGTCGGGGTCGGGCTCCCTGTCGCCGAGGAGCACGACGGGGCCGGAGCTCTCGGGTGGGGGTTCCAGTCGGCGTAGCCGTTGTGCCCGCTCCACGCGGGCTTCCCCGTGAACCAGCTCGACGCACCCGCCTCCCCGTAGTTCTGGCTCAGCACGACGACACCGGCCGGCTGCTGGTCGACGACGTCTTGCACCTGGGCGACCACGGTGGGCCAGCCGATGGTGCTGAGCTGGTCGTCGTTGATCGCGGCCCACGGGGTCGCGGCATAGAAGGGTGCCGGTAGCACGGGCAGGGCGGACGGCAACGGCACCAGTCCGGCGATCGCCGCGATCCAGACGAACCGTGAGGACCGGGGCCGCCCGGGCGCCGGCGTCGGGAGCGCCGGGCTCCAGCGTGCTGCGCCTGCTGCGGCCAGGGTCACCAGCAGGCCGCGGGTGCAGTCATGCTTCCCGCCGGTGGCGAGCAGCACCGCGAGCACCACGACGTATGCCGTCGCGACGGGCGCGACCAGGCCCGTCCGGTTGCGCAGGCCGACGCCGAGGCCGCGCACCGCCAGGTAGCCGCCGATCGGCCCGAGCAGCAGGAGCTGGAAGCCGACGAGCGTCACGGCCCCCAAGAGACCGCCGTCCTCAGCCCGGATGTCGGCACCGAGCTCGAGCTGGGGCCAGCCGTGGGTGGCCTGCCAATGGAGGTTCGGGGCCCACAGCGCGACGGCGACCAGGGCGGCCGCCCAGAGCCACGGACTCGCGAGGTGCCCCCGGAACCGCGGTGACCCCGCGAGCCCGACGACCAGGCCGAGGGCGAGGAACGCCGGCAGCGTCTTGTTCTCCAGCCCCACCCCGAGCAGCAGGCCTGCGGCCAGCCACCACCGTCGGTCTCCCGAGCCCAAGGCAGCGACCGCGAGGCGGGTCACCCCCACCCACACGGCCAGGTCGAGCGTGGACGTCGAGAGCAGGTGCCCGACGGAGGGCGCCCCCGGCCCGACCACCACCACCACCACCACCACCACCCACGGTGGCCAGCAGCGGGGTCAGCGGCGGCTGGTCCGGGTAGCCCCGCTGCGGGTGGTGGCCCGCCACGACGAAGTAGAGCTCGTCGCGATGGGGGCCGTAGCGGGGCGCCAGGATCATGAGCACGACCCCCGTCGCCGTCGCTACCCACGGCACCGCCCGGGATCGCCCAGCCCCCGCCGGCTCCTGCTGCTCGTCGGGCCAGGTGCCCGCGTCCCGTGCCATCCGTGCCATGGTCCGTCCCTCCCGGGAAGTGGTCGGCGATGCCGGACGAGGGGGACGCGCATGACCCTCGAACCACGCACCCGGGGGAGGCAACGCCCCGTCGACGTGATCGTACTCAGGGGCTCGAACGCCCGATTTGGCACCACCCGGACGCCTGTGTAATGTTTCCGCTCGTGCCCCGGCCACGGAGCGCGAAGCGGGACTCACCCCCCCGGGGGATGCGGATCACGCGGAGTTGACGAGGTGGCCACGAACGAGTAACCTAGTCGGGTTGCTTGGCGCAGACAGTCAGGACGAAGCACGTTCCCAACGGGAGCTGCGACGCCGGACTTGACGCGGGAAGCACGAAAGAGTAAGTTTGAATGGTTGCCACGACGCAGGAACGAACGAAAAGTTCGAGACCACGACGTGAGCGTCCGATGTTTGAGAACTCAACAGCGTGCCGAAATTCGATGCCAAGTTTTAAACCTCGTTTGAGGTTCCTTTGGTAGATGGACATTCAACGTCAT
>NZ_DCYC01000080.1:38432-70616 GCF_002330965.1 Arsenicicoccus sp. UBA2120 | reverse complement strand
CCGTTCTACACGGGCAAGCAGAAGATCATGGACACCGCCGGACGCGTCGAGCGCTTCAACCGCCGCTACCGCCGCGGCTGACGCCTACCGCCAACGGCCCCACAGACCCCGCGCACCGTCTCTCCGCGCGGACCCAGGTCGCGGCTCGCCCCTCCCCTTCGGCCGGGAGGAGCGGGCCGCGATCGCCGTATGCCGGACCCCGCCCCTCCCCGGCGCGCCGCCATTGGTCACCAATGACGCACGCAGGCTCAGCCGCCCACCCCCGCCCACGCCATTGGTCACCAATCACGCATCTGAACGATCCAAACGGCTCGGATCCGCCCATTGGTGACCAATGGCGAGGAGGGGTCGAGATGCGGGTGGGTGAGACGTCGGTCACAGCGATGCCGATGCTGCTGGTCCAGCGATCCGCGCCACGACGCCGGCTGCACGGCGGAGCGAAAACCATTATCAGACAACGGGATCGTGCGATGCCTGGGTCACAGGAGACCCACAGGCGGGGGGTCCTAGAGTGAGCCTCGGGCGTGGCGGACCACGCCCGCAAGGGGCGCCGCACCCGTGGCGGCGCGACGAACAGCAGGAGGGGACCATGACCCAGCACACCGACGTCATGGACCACGAGCACCTCGCCGGCGACGGCTGTCAGACCGTGCAGCACGACGACCACCTCGACCACGTCCACGGCGAGGAGCGCCACCCCGAGGTCTCGGTCCACGCCGACCACGAGGGCGAGCACACCGAGGGCGACGGCTGCGAGACCGTCGAGCACGACGACCACGTCGACCACCTCCACGACGGCCACCGGCACCACCAGCACGGCGACCACGTGCACGAGCACTGACCCACCCTTCGCCGACTGGTCAGTTCCCGACGTCGGGAACTGACCAGTCGGCGGGGCGCGGCGCCCGGAGCTGACCAGTCGGCGGGGCGCGCCGCCCGGAGCTGACCAGTCGGCGGGAGGGCGTCGGCTCGACTGGCGTAGACGCCGTGAGGTGACAGGCTGGTGGGCATGCCTTCTCACGCCCTGACCACCGGCTCCGGCCAGGACTGCCAGGTCCACCTCACCAGCGGGGGCGTCTCCCTGCTGCTCGACCTGTCCGACGCCCGCCTCCCCTCGATCGCCCACTGGGGGGCCGCCCTCCCCGACCTCGACGCCGACGAGGCGGCGACCCTGGTCCTGGCGACGACCTACGGCCGCGGCGGCAACGACGTCGACGTCCCCGTCCGGGTCGCGGTCCTGCCCGAGCACCACGCCGGCTGGTCCGGTCGGCCAGGCATCAGCGGCAGCCGCGACGACGGGTCCGGCTGGTCGCCCCGCTTCACGGTGACCGCGGCCGAGGCCCGCACCGACGAAGCGGCCGGCGCGACGGCATACGGCACGCTCACCACCCTCGGCGCCGGCGCGCTCCACGTCACCGCCCGCGACGACGAGGCGCGCCTGACCCTGACCATCGAGATCGAGCTGCTGGCGACGGGACTCGTGCGCACGCGCGCCACGCTCACCAACGACGGCGACACCGACTACGCCCTCGACGAGCTGGCACTCACCCTCCCGGTCCCCAACCAGGCCAACGAGATTCACGACCTGGCCGGGCACTGGGGCACCGAACGCGCGCCCCAGCGCAAGGAGTTCACCGTCGGGCAGCACCTGCGCGAGGGACGCAAGGGACGCACGGGCGCCGACGCGGCCTACGTGCTCTCTGCTGGGACAAAGGGATTCGGGTTCCGCCACGGTGAGGTCTGGGGCGTCCACACCGCCTGGTCCGGCAACCATCGCCACTGGGCCGAGCGACTCTTCAACGGCCGCACCGTGATCGGCGGGTCCGAGCTGCTGCTCCCCGGCGAGATGCGGCTGGCCACGGGCGAGTCCTACTGCTCTCCTTGGATATTCGGCGCGTATGGCGACGGCCTGGACGCCCAGGCCGCGCGCTTCCACGGCTGGTTGCGGTCACGGCCGACGCACCCGCAGACCGACCGCAAGGTCACCCTCAACGTGTGGGAGGCCGTCTACTTCGACCACGACCTGGCGCGCCTCACCGACCTCGCCGACCGCGCCGCCGCCCTCGGCGTCGAGCGCTACGTCCTGGACGACGGCTGGTTCGGCGCCCGCCGCGACGACCACGCCGGCCTCGGGGACTGGGTCGTCTCCCCCGACATGTGGCCCGACGGCCTCGGCCCCCTGGTCGACCACGTCACCGGGCTGGGCATGGAGTTCGGCATCTGGTTCGAGCCCGAGATGGTCAACCTCGGCAGCGACGTGGCCCGCGCGCACCCGGAGTGGATCATGGCCACGGGCAACCGGATTCCCGTGGAGAGCCGCCACCAGCAGGTGCTCAACCTCGGCATCCCGCAGGCCTACGCCCACGTCCGCGACCAGATGGTGGCGCTGCTCGAGACCTACGCCATCGGCTACATCAAGTGGGACCACAACCGCGACCTGGTCGACGCCGGCACGGCACCCTCCGGGCGTGCGGGCGTGCACGAGCAGACGCTCGCCGCCTACCGGCTCATGGCCGAGCTCAAGGACCGCTTCCCCGGGCTGGAGATCGAGGCCTGCAGCTCCGGTGGCTCGCGCGTCGACCTCGCCGTCCTCGAGCACACGGACCGGATCTGGACGTCGGACTGCATCGACCCCCTCGAGCGTCAGGTGATGCACCGCTGGACCCAGCAGCTCGTCCCCCCGGAGCTCATGGGCTCGCACATCGCCTCGGGCGCCTCGCACACGACGGGCCGCATGCACACCCTGCACTTCCGCGCCGGCACCGCCGTCTGGGGACACCTCGGAATCGAGTGGGACCTCGCCCGCGCCTCCGACGCGGAGCTCGCGGAGCTCGGCGACTGGGTCCGCTTCTACAAGCACCACCGCGAGCTCCTGCACTCCGGCGCCGTGGTCCGCCTGGACGACGTCGTGCCCGAGCTGCACGTCCACGGCGTTGTCTCCCCGACCCAGGACGAGGCACTCTTCGCCGTCGTGTCCACCGGTCGCGCGATCGTCGACCCCATCGGCCGGATGCGCCTCGCCGGGCTCGACCCCGACCGCCGCTACCGCGTCCGGGACGTGACGCCCAGCCGCCCGCCGCACGGTATGCCGCAACCGCCCGCCTGGTGGCCCGGCGACGAGGGCGCGCTGCTGCGCGGTCGCTCGCTGCAGGCGGTCGGGGTGGAGGCACCTGCGATGTCCCCCGACGAGATCGTCGTCCTCCACCTGACGACGGACTAGCGGACGGACGGGTGCCCCGCCACCAGCTCGATCTCCACCCGCGCGCCCAGCGGCAGGCCCGCGACGGCGACCGTGGTCCGGGCGGGATACGGCTCGGCGAACACGGTGGCGTACACCTCGTTGACCGCCGAGAAGTCGGCCATGTCCACCAGGTAGACGTTGACCTTGACCACGTCGTCCAGCGTGCGGCCGGCGGCGGCGAGCACTGCCTGGAGGTTGGTGAACACCTGCCTCGCCTGCGTGCTCACGTCCCCGTCCACAAGCCGGCCGGTGGCGGGGTCGATGGGCGTCTGGCCGGAGAGGTGGAGCAGGCCCTGCTCGCCGCTGCTCGCGGCGTGCGAGTAGGGGCCGACCGGGGCGGGGGCGGCGTCGGCGTGCACGGTGCTTCGAGTCATGGGGCCAGCCTTCCGGCATACCGGGTGGAGCGCACCTCGCCCACCGGCAGCCGGACGCGCAGGAAGCGCGGCCGGTAGGAGAACGGGTCCGCGAGGACCGTGGCGAGGTCCGTGTTGTTGCGGCTGTAGGACACGACGACCGTGCCCGGCTCGGGCAGCAGGTCGGGGTGCGCGAGCGGCATGTAGCGCAGCACCCCCGTCTCCGGGTCGGAGGGCAGGTCGGCGACGGTCCGGCCCGTGTCGAACGGCCCCCACGGGGTCGGCGCGGTCCACACCGTGAGGTCGCGGCCGAGGAAGTCGTCCCGCTTGCTGAGGGCGTACCACCGACCGCCCTGCGCGAAGACGGACAGGGTCTGGGAGGTCCCCTTCACCGCCGGGATCAGCTGCGCCGCGGCGGCGGCCGACCGCGACCACCCCCTGCCGTCCCAGTAGGTCCACTCGGACCGGGTCAGCACCCGGTCCGGCCGGACCCGAGCGACGCGCAGCGAGCGCCCGAAGGTCATCGCCTCGGTCGAGCCCGCCGTCCCGTAGAGGTACAGCCAGCCGTCGGACAGGACCGAGGCGGCACCCCAGGCCGGGCGGGTCACGTCGGGGGAGTCCGGCCCCAGGTCGACGAGCCGCAGGAGCTGCGGGGTGCCACCCCGGCCCACGGTGAAGAGCGCGGCGGACGGGCCGAGGTTCTCGAAGTCGAAGGTCCCTCCCCCGGTCGTCCGCACCCGCTGCAGCATCACCGTCACCAGGTCCTGCCCCGCGCGCGGGGTGACCGTGACGGACATCGGCCAGTAGCCCACGACCGCGCCCGTGCTCCCCGCCGGCCTGGCGCGGTCCGGCACGATCGCCCCACGACCGGCGGGCAGGACGGCCCGCAGGCAGCCGGGGCTGACGAGCAGCATGGAGTTGCGGACGAACCGGTGCCCCGCGACGTCCGGCGAGCGCAGCGTGTCGCCGAAGAGCAGGAGCCGGCGCCCGTCCTGGAGCCGGGCCCCCGCCCCGACGTCGGCGCCCAGGAAGGTCGGGGCCACGTGCAGCTGGTCGACGGCCCGGTTGATCGCCTCGACCGAGTCGAAGGACCCTCGTGCCGCGCAGCCGGTCTGCAGGGTCGTGGTCACCGGGGCGACCGGGCGGGGACCGGCGCTCGTGGGCGGGGGCGTCACCCGGGGATCAGGTCGCCGGGCGGAGGGGGTGGCGAGAGCGGGTCGCGCTGCGCCGGGGGCGGGGCCGCGGGCGGGGCCCGACGCGGGTCCCCTCGGCCCGTCGAGCGCCATCGCCGTCACGTCGCGCCCGCCCAGAGCGCCGGTCCCGACGGGCGCGACGGTGCCGCCGACCGCGACCAGGGTGATCAGCGTCGTGCGCACGAGCAGCCCGCAGGCACGACTCGTGCGCCGCGTCCCCCGCGCTGGCGTCATACGGGCACGCTACGGGCGCGACGGGCACGCATGGCACTGCTTTGATCACCTAGGGTTCGCATATGCCCCGTATGCCGCAACGCGCCACCTCCTCCACGGTCACCCTCATGGCCGCGGGGCTGCTGCTCGCGGGGTGCGCCTCGGACCCGGCGCCGAGCCCGACCCTGACCGGCGCCGCCGCCCGCTCGGCCCAGGACCAGTCCTCGCGGGTGCGTGAGCTGCTGGCGCCGCAACCGGCCGGTGTGGGCGAGACCCCGCGGCGATGGGGTCCCGTGTCGCTCGTGGCGCCGGCCGCGATGACGGAGGCCGACGCGGGGCCCGCGGCACCGCGCAAGGGCTGGACCTACAAGCGGCTCACCGACCCCAAGGGCAACCCGCAGACCTCGCTCGGCCTGATCGTCGCCCCCACCGCGGAGACCACGGCGGAGCAGTCGGCCGGGACGATCGCGCGGACCGGGGGCAGCCGCGACGCCGGCTCGGCCAGCGGGATCGTCACGACGACCACCTGGGAGGGGCGGCCGGCCCACCTCGTCTACGTCAACACCTCGACCGGGCTGCACGTGGAGGCGCTCAGCACCGAGACACCCGCCGGCACGATCACCGTCATCGCCCAGGCTCCCGTCTCGAGCTATCCCACCTCGGGGCTGCGGCGCGCCCTCCGGAGCGTCGACCTCACCCCCTGAACCCCAGACCCCCAGAACCCCGAAGATCGTGAGGGTTTGGTCCAAGATTCTTGGACCAAACCCTCACGATCTTCAAGGGTTCAGGGGTTCAGGGGATGGCTGGGTCAGCGACCGGTGGCCACCGTCAGCAGCAGCGCCGAGTCCTGGTGCGCCACCACCGAGTGCCGCTCGTGCGGGATCGGCGTGAACAGCCCTGTCGTCAGGTGGAAGTCCACCGACCCGGTGCCCAGCGTCACCTCGCCGCGCAGCACCTGCAGCGACGCGGCGGCCGGCGCCTCGTGCTCGGCCAGGGTGGCCCCGGCGCGCAGCGCGATCACCACCGTCCGCAGCAGGTCGGTGTGCATCACGGACTGGGTGGCGCGCCCCGACGAGGAGGCGTGCGCCTCCCCGATCAGCTCGTCCACCAGCTCGACGAGGTTGGGCAGCAGCTCGGGCGTCTCCGGGTCCCGGCCGGTGGCAGAGCCGCGTGCCGAGCCGCCGGCCGAGCCGCGAGACGGCTGGTCCGTCATACCTTCTCCCACCCGCGCTGCGGGGCCCGGCTGCCGACGCCCGCACCGGGGCGACGGTCGCGCGAGCGATAGACGATGTAGGGCCGGGTGACGTAGCCGAGCGGCGCCGAGAACACGTGCACGAGCCGCGTGAACGGCCACAGGGCGAACAGGATGCACGCCACGAGCGTGTGCAGCTGGAAGCCGAGCGGCGCCGCCGCCATGAGGTCCGCGTCGGGGTGGAAGGTCAGGAACTGGCGGTACCAGATCGAGACGCCCTCGCGGTAGTTGTAGTGCTCGGCGGGCCCGCCGAGGTTGTTGATGCCGGGGGCGTGCCAGCCGAGCGTGTTGGCCAGGCCGAGCAGGATGACGACGACGAGGAAGGCGTACATGACCTTGTCCATCGGCGTCGTGGCGGAGAAGACCGGGCCGGTGGTGCGGCGGCGATAGATCAGAATCGCCATGCCGACGAGGGTCAGGAAGCCGGCGAGCAGGCCCACCGACAGGGCGAGGAAGTGATAGACCGGCTGCGAGATCCCGACGGCGTCGGTCCAGGACTTCGGCACGAGCAGGCCCATGATGTGCCCCATCACGACGAAGAGGATGCCGAAGTGGAACATCGGCGAGCCCCAGCGCAGCAGCCGGTCCTCGTAGAGCTGGCTCGAGCGCGTGGTCCAGCCGAACTTGTCGTACTTGTAGCGCCAGAGGTGACCGACGACGAAGATCGTCAGGCAGATGTAGGGGAACACCACCCAGAGCAGGGTGTTCATGAGCGCCCTCCTTGCGAGTGCTGCAGGAGCTCGGCCTCGAGCTCCTCGGGTGATGGGTCGGTGGCCGGGTGGGGGTTGAGCCGGGGGTCGATCTCGTATGGCGCCAGCCCGACGTCCTCCGACGGGGGCCCTTGCGCGACCAGCCGCGCGACCGCCGTCTGCTCGTCACCGTCCAGCGACGGCAGGGTGGCGCACACGGCGACGAGCACGTCCGCCCACGGGACGCCGCGGTCGAGCAGCGCGAGGCGCAGGACCTCGAGCCCGGCGCGGTGGTCGAGGACCAGCTTGAGGGCGGCCTCGAGGTCGACGGTGGCGCCGAACTCCAGCACCACCGACAGGTGGTCGGGCAGCTCCTCGTCACCGATCTCGACCCCGGCCCGGCGATAGGTCTGCTTGAACTGCACGAGCGCCATCCCGCGCTTGCGGGTGTCGCCGTGCGCGAAGTAGGTCAGGTAGGGCGCGCACCGGCGCGTGTAGTCGAAGGTGTCGACGTAGCGCTTCTGCACCACGTCCAGCTCCCCCGCCTCCACGGCCGCGGAGATGGTCGCGACGAGACGACCGAGCGGCTCCCCCACCGGCGCCGGCAGCTGTGCGACCGTGTCGCGCAGCACCGGCAGGTGGCGCAGGAGCTCCTCGTCCGGGTAGCCGAGCAGCAGCGACGCGCACTGCCAGGCGGCCTGCATCTCGTCGGTGCCGACCGGCAGGGCGGCCTGCTTGCGACGCCGCAGGGCGACCTTCACCGGATGTCCTCGGGCGGGATGGCACCGCGGTCGTGCGAGGCGCTCGGGTCGGAGCCCATCGGCATGCCCTCGCCCTCGCGGCGGGCCTCCTCGGAGATCCCGGCGCCGAGGCTGCCACCCTGACCGGGGAAGAGGCCCTCGGGCATGCCCTTGCCGTCCCAGTTGAGCAGGTTGACCCGGCCCTCCTTGGAGCCGCCGCCGACGAGGGTGTCGGCGGTCTGGCGGGCCTGCAGCATCTGGAAGTTCTCGACGGCGATCGGGGTCAGCGACCCCGAGCCCTCGCCGAACGCGCCCTGGTTGCCGGTCTGGTAGTCGCTGACCGAGCACTCGGTGGCGAGCTCCTCGAGGGCGTGCGCCTCCTCGGCGTGCGCGGTCGGGATGACATAGCGCTCCTCGTACTTCGCGAGGGCGAGCAGGCGGAACATGTCGTACATGTCCTCCTCCTCCATGCCGACGGCCGCGGGGATCGACCCGTCGGGGTCGCGCCCGAGGTTGATGTCGCGCATGTAGGACCGCATGGCGGCCAGCTTGCGCAGGACGCCGTCGACGGGCTTCACGTCCCCGGCGGTGAACAGGTTGGCGAGGTACTCGATCGGGATGCGCAGCGTCTCGATGGCGTTGAACAGGTTGTCCTTGTCCTCGCCGTCGTGCCCGGACCCGGCCAGCGCGTCCACGACCGGCGACAGCGGCGGGATGTACCAGACCATCGGCATCGTGCGGTACTCCGGGTGCAGCGGCAGCGCGACCTTGTAGTCGTTGATCAGGCGATAGACCGGGGACCGCTGCGCGGCCGTGATCCAGTCGGACGGTATGCCGGCGCGCTCGGCCTCGGCGACCACCGCCGGGTCGCGCGGGTCCAGGAACACCGAGCGCTGCGCCTCGTAGAGGTCCTGGTCGTCCTCGACCGACGCGGCCTCGAGGACGCGGTCGGCGTCATACAGGACGAGCCCGATGTAGCGGAGGCGACCGACGCAGGTCTCCGAGCACACGGTCGGGATCCCGACCTCGATGCGCGGGAAGCAGAAGGTGCACTTCTCGGCCTTGCCGGTCTTGTGGTTGAAGTAGACCTTCTTGTAGGGGCAGCCCGAGATGCACATGCGCCAGCCGCGGCACTGCTCCTGGTCGACGAGGACGATGCCGTCCTCCTCGCGCTTGTAGATCGCGCCCGAGGGGCACGACGCCGCGCACGAGGGGTTGAGGCAGTGCTCGCAGATGCGGGGGAGGTAGAACATGAAGGTCGACTCGAAGTCGGTCGTGACCTTGTCCTCGATGCCCTTGAGCATCACGTCCTGGTGCATCGTCTCCATCGAGCCGCCGAGGTCGTCGTCCCAATTGGCCGACCAGGAGATGTTCATCGGCTTGCCGGAGATCAGCGAGTGCGGCCGCGCGACCGGGAAGTGCTTGCCGGCCGGCGCGTTGAGCAACGTCTCGTAGTCGTAGGTCCAGGGCTCGTAGTAGTCCTGGATCGACGGCATCTTGGGGTTGACGAAGATGTTGAGCAGCTTCTTGAACCGGCCGCCGGCGCGGAGCTTGAGCCGGCCGTTCTTGCCGAGCACCCAGCCGCCCTGCCACTCATCCTGGTCCTCGTAGCGTCGCGGGTAGCCCAGGCCGGGGCGGGTCTCGACGTTGTTGAACCAGACGTATTCGGTGCCGGCCCGGTTGGTCCACGCCTGCTTGCAGGTGACCGAGCAGGTGTGGCACCCGATGCACTTGTCGAGGTTCATGACCATGGCCATCTGTGCCATGACTCTCATGTCAGTACTCCACCTTCTGCGAGCGCTTGCGGATGATCGTGACCTCGTCACGGTTGTTGCCCGTGGGCCCGATGTAGTTGAAGAAGTAGGACAGCTGGGCGTAGCCGCCGATGATGTGGCTCGGCTTGACCATGATCCGGGTCATGGAGTTGTGGATGCCGCCACGCTTGCCGTTGTGCTCGGTGAGGGGCACGTCGATCAGGCGGTCCTGCGCGTGGGGCATGTAGATCGTGCCCTCGGGCATCCGGTGCGTGACGATCACGCGGGATGCGACGACGCCGTTGCGGTTGACCGCCTCGACCCACTCGTTGTCCTTGACCCCGATCTTGGCGGCGTCCTTGTCGGACATCCAGATCGACTGGCCGCCGCGACCGAGGGACAGCATGAACAGGTTGTCCTGGTACTCCGAGTGGATGGACCACTTGTTGTGCGGGGTCAGATAGCGCACGGACACCGCCACTCCTGCGTCGGACTCCGACACCTCGCCGAGCGGGCGCTCGCCGAACAGCTGGGTCATGTTGAGCGGTGGGCGGTAGGTCGGCAGGGCCTCCCCCATCCGCTGCAGCCAGTCGTGGTCGAGGTAGAACTGCTGGCGCCCGGTCAGTGTGTGGAACGGCTTGAGCCGCTCGATGTTGATCGTGAACGGGCTGTAGCGGCGACCGCCCGACTCCGAGCCCGACCACTCCGGGGAGGTGATGACGGGGACGGGGGCGGCCACGGTGTCGACATACGTGACCTGCTTGCCCTCGTGCTCGGCGGCCAGGTCGTGCATCTGGTGGCCGGTGCGCTTCTCCAGGGTCTTGAAGCCCTGGGTGGCGAGGTGGCCGTTGGTGGTGCCCGACAGCGCCATGATCGCCTCGGCGACGTCCACAGCGGTGTCGAGGCGCGGGTTGCCCTGCCCGGCACCGCGGCTCGCGACGCCGTTCTTGCGCCGCAGGTAGTCGACCTCGCGCTTGACGTCGTAGGTTACGCCCTTGGTGGTCGTCCCGAGCTTGTCCAGCAGCGGGCCGATCGAGGTCATCTTGTCGTGGATCTTGGTGTAGTCCCGCTCGACCACGGCCAGGACCGGCAGGGTCTTGCCCGGGACGGGCTCGCACTCGCCGGCCTTCCAGTCCAGGACCCGGCCGTGCACCGTCGCCATGGACTCGGGGGTGTCGTGCCACAGCGGCTTGGCGACGAGGTCCTTGCGGGTGCCGAGGTGGGTCCCGGCGAGCTCGCTGAAGGTCTCGGCGATGGTGACGAAGGCGTCCCAGTCCGACCGGCTCTGCCACGGCGGGGCGATCGCCGGGTTGAACGAGTGGATGAACGGGTGCATGTCCGTGGTGTTGATGTCGTTCTTCTCGTACCACGTGGCGGCGGGCAGGACGACGTCGGACAGCAGGGTCGAGCTCGTCATGCGGAAGTCGATCGTCATCAGCATGTCGAGCTTGCCCTCGGGGGCCCGCTCGGGCCAGGCGACGTCCGCCGGGCGCTTGTCCGCCGGCGCCTCCTCGGCGTTGACGCCGTGGTCCGTGCCGAGCAGGTGCTTGAGGAAGTACTCGTCACCCTTGGCGGAGCTGCCGAACAGGTTGGCGCGCCACATCATCAGCACGCGCGGCCAGTTCTCCTCGGCCTCGGGGTCCTCGGCCGCAAAGCTCAGCTCGCCCTTCTTGAGCTGGTCGACGACGTAGGCCGGGACCTCCATCCCGGCCGCCTCCGCCTCGTCGGGCAACGCGATCGAGGAGCGGTTGAACGTCGGGTAGCTCGGCATCCACCCGAGCCGCGCGGACTGAGCGACCAGGTCGGCCACCGTCTTGCCGGGGAAGGCCCCTCGGCCCGCGCCGATGTCGTTGGCGGTGTAGGTGTCGTAGCGGTACTGGCTGGTGTGGAGGTACCAGTAGGCCGTCTGGATCATGTGGCGCGGCGGGCGCTGCCAGTCGAGGGCGAAGGCCGTGTGCTGGAAGCCGGTCAGCGGGCGGACCTTCTCCTGACCGACGTAGTGCGCCCAGCCGCCGCCGTTGCGGCCCTGGCAGCCGGTGATCGTCGTGAGGACGAGCATCGCGCGGTAGATCAGGTCCGAGTGGTACCAGTGGTTGGTGCCAGCGCCCATGAGGATCATCGAGCGGCCGTGGGTGTCGACGGCGTTCTGCGCGAACTCGCGCGCGATGCGGGCGACCTTGTCGGCGGGGACGGCGGTGATGTCCTCCTGCCAGGCCGGGGTGTAGGCGCCGGTGACGTCCTCGTAGCCGGTCGGCCAGTCGCCGATCAGGCCGGGGCGGGCCACGCCGTACTGCGCGAGCATGAGGTCGAAGACGGTCGTGACGTAGCGGTCGCCGATGCGGCGCACCGGGACGCCGCGGCGCTGCAGCGTCGCCTGGCCGTCCAGGGCGTCGAAGCGCGGCAGGGACACCTCGAGCGTCTCGGCGCCGTCGGCGAGCAGGGACAGGCGGGGGCTGACGTCGCCCAGGTCGAGGTTCCACTGCCCCATGCCCTCGTCGCCGAAGCGGTGGCCGAGCGAGCCGCGGGGCACGACGACCTCGTCGGTGCGCTCGTCGACGAGCATCGGCTTCCACATGGCGTTCTCGGACCCGGACTCCGGGCCGCCGGGGACGTCGCCGGCCACGGCGAACTTGCCGGGCGTGACCACCTGGCCGCCGTCCGCGCCCTCCTCGACGTCCAGCCAGACCAGGTAGGGCAGGTCCGTGTAGGTCTTGGTGTAGTCCTGGAAGAACTCGACCTGCTGGTCGACGAAGAACTCCTTGAGGATGACGTGGCCCATCGCCATCGCGAGCGCCGCGTCGCTGCCGGGCTGGGCCGCCAGCCACTCGTCGGCGAACTTGACGTTCTCGGCGTAGTCCGGGGACACGACGACGACCTTCTGCCCGCGGTAGCGCGCCTCGGTCATCCAGTGCGCGTCGGGCGTGCGGGTGAGCGGGACGTTGGAGCCCCACATCATCAGGTAGCCCGCGTCCCACCAGTCCCCCGACTCGGGGACGTCGGTCTGGTCCCCGAACATCTGGGGCGAGGCGACCGGCAGGTCGGCATACCAGTCGTAGAAGGAGAGCATGGTGCCGCCGATGAGCTCGGTGAACCGGGCCCCGGAGGCGTAGGAGACCATCGACATCGCGGGGATCGGCGAGAAGCCGGCGATGCGGTCCGGGCCCCAGCGCTTGATCGTGAACACGTTGGCGGCGGCGACCATCTCGGCCGCCTCGCCCCAGCTCGCGCGCACGAGCCCGCCCTTGCCGCGGGCGGACTGGTAGCGACGACGCTTGTCCTCGTCCTGCACGATCGAGGCCCAGGCGAGCACCGGGTCGCCGTACTCCTGCTTGGCCGTGCGGTACATGTCGAGCAGCACGCCGCGGATGTAGGGGTAGCGGACCCGGGTGGGGCTGTAGGTGTACCAGGAGAAGGCCGCGCCGCGGGGGCAGCCGCGGGGCTCGTACTCCGGGCGATCGCCGCCGGTCGACGGGTAGTCCGTCTGCTGCGCCTCCCAGGTGATGATCCCGTCCTTGACGTAGACCTTCCACGAGCACGAGCCCGTGCAGTTGACGCCGTGGGTGGACCGCACGACCTTGTCGTGGCTCCAGCGGTCGCGGTAGAACGCGTCGGCCTTGCGGCCGCCGATCTGGTGCAGGGTCCGCTTGTCGGGGCTCACCTCCCCCTTGGTGAAGAACCGCCGGGTCCCCACGAGGGCCTCGGCGAGGGGGGTGTCGATGCCCGAGGGGCCTCGACCTCCGCGATGGGTCGATGTGCTCATGCGTCTCTCCTGCGGTTGGCGCGTCGTCGGGTCGTGGTGCTGGGTGGCAGGACCGGCCCCGGGAGGCCTGTCCCCACCGTATGCCGGAAGGGGGTCCGCGTCGTCAGGTGAGCCGTGGTGACAGCGATGTCGTCGTGCGGCGTCATGACGACGTCGACCTCGGGCTCGCCGAGCCGGTCGAGGACCCCGGTGATCAGGCCGCGGCGGAAGGCGTAGAGGACGGGCGCGTGCCGGGCGGCGATCGCGAGGAAGGGCGCGGCCCGCAGCTCGAGGTCGACGGTGCGGCCACCCTCGCCGAGCGAGATGTCGTGCCGGAAGCCCCACTGCGCCATGGTCTGCACGAGGCGCTCCACGGTGACCAGCCACTCCCCCGGCGTCGCGGCCGGCGCCCAGGCCGGCGGCTCGACGTCGGCGTGCTCGCGGGACCAGGCGCGGGCGGCGGGGAACATCGCCTCCGAGCCCGCCGGCTCCGCCAGCCCCCAGCAGGAGGTGACCAGGGCGGACAGCTCGCGGTGCGTCGGGTGCAGCCGCACCCCCGCGGGGACGAGGTGATAGATCTTGCGCGGCCGCCCCACGGTCCCCAGGCGCTCGGACCGGGCCTCCACGACGTGCGACGCGAGCAGGACGTCCAGGTGGAAGCGCGCGGTCGTCACGTGGATGTCGAGGCGGGTGGCGATGTCCTGCGCGGCGAGCCCGGGGCGGCCGTGGACCGTGACTGGCGCGGAGGCGAGGACGTCGATGATGCGCCGGCGCATGGACGGGGCCAGCAGGCTCGGGCGGCCGTCGGCCTCGGGGCCCCACCGGAGCTCCTGCGCCACGCTCCTCATCGCCTCTCCTGCGGTCGCCCGTCACGGTGCACCGGTGTCATCGACGCCATCGGTGCATGCCTCCTCCAAAAAGAGGAGCACGCCTGCAGCATAGCCGGACCAGCGATGCCACGACAGAGGGGGGGTGCCCTCCTCTATATTCGGAGGCTGTGCCAAACTTGCTGGTGAGATCCTCCGCGCAATGCCTCGCAGGGCCTGAGCCGGGCGTCTCGCGGCGACTGCACCAGCAGCGTCTCCGCCATACAGCCTGATCCTATTAATGCCTGGAGCAAGGAGCACGTCGTGAGCACACCCGCCACCGACGCCCCGACGACCACGTCCCACGAGAGCCAGCCCGTCGGCGCCAACCGGGTCCTGACCTGGTCGACCACCGCGTTCACCGTGATGTTCGCCGTCTGGATGATGTTCGGCATCCTGCAGAAGCCCATCCGGGCGGAGCTGCACCTCAGCGAGGAGCAGTACTCCTGGATCCTCGCCGCGGCGATCCTCAACGGCTCGATGTGGCGCCTGCCCGCCGGCATGATCACCGACCGCATCGGTGGCCGCAAGGTCATGACCGTGCTGCTGCTCGCGAGCGCCGTCCCGGCCTACCTCGTCTCGCAGGCGCACAGCTACGGCATGCTCCTGCTGCTGGCCTTCCTCGTGGGCTTCGCCGGCAACTCCTTCTCCTCGGGCATCGCGTGGAACTCCGCCTGGTTCACCCGTGGTCGGCAGGGCTTCGCGCTCGGCGTCTTCGGTGCCGGCAACGTCGGGGCCTCGGTCACGAAGTTCATCGGCCCGCCGCTGATCGCCACGACCGCCGGAGCCACGTACCTCGGTGTCGTCCAGGGCGGCTGGCGCCTCGTGCCGGTGATCTACTCCGTCCTGCTGGTGCTCCTCGCGGCGGCCACGTGGTTCGGGACCCCCTCGACCGACCGCATGCCCGGCGCCTCCAAGCCCCTCGACGAGATGCTCGCCCCGCTGCGGCAGGTGCGCGTATGGCGGTTCAGCCTCTACTACGTCGCGGTGTTCGGCGCCTACGTCGCCCTCTCGAGCACGCTGCCCAACTACTACATGGATACCTTCGGCGTCTCGCTCAGCACGGCCGGCCTGCTCACCGCGCTGTTCATCTTCCCCGCGTCCCTGCTGCGCCCCGTCGGCGGCTGGTTCTCCGACCGCTTCGGCGCGCGCAAGGCGATGTACGGCACCTTCTGGGTCATGCTCGCCACCACGGGCCTGCTGATGATGCCCAACGGCCACCTGACCATCAACCACGCCGACGGCTCCCAGACCGAGCACCTGCCCTACGCGATCTCGATCGTGCCGTTCACGATCGTCGTCTTCCTCCTCGGCTGCGCCATGGGCGTCGGCAAGGCCGCCGTCTACAAGCACATCCCCGAGTACTTCCCCGACAACGTCGGCTCCGTCGGCGGCCTCGTCGGCATGCTCGGCGGCCTCGGCGGGTTCTTCCTCCCGCCGCTGTTCGCCTACACCAAGTCCTGGTCAGGCTTCCCGTCCAGCACCTTCTTCGTCCTGTTCCTCCTCACCGCCGTGTGCCTGATCTGGATGCACCTCACGATCGTGCGGATGCTCCACGACCGGTCCCCCCACCTCGCGGACCAGTTCGACCAGCCGCACCCCGAGCCCTCCCGCCACCCCGCGTGAGACACCCCAACAGGCATAACCCACCCACCACCCTGCACCAGCCCGCGTCCCGTCATACGGTCGAGACGTCCCACCACCTCAGCACCCGTGGAGTAGACAACCCATGAGCACCGCAACCAGCTCCCGCCAAGGGGGCGAGTGGCTCCAGTCCTGGGATCCCGAGAACGACCAGACCTGGGACAAGGCACTCGCCTGGCGCACCCTCACGATCACGACGTTCACCCTCACCATGTGCTTCGTAGCGTGGTACCTCCCCAGCGCGGTCATCCCCAAGCTCAACGCCCTGGGCTACAGCTTCAGCAAGACCGAGCTCTACTGGATGTCCGCGATGCCCGGCCTCGCCGCCGGTCTGCTGCGCATCGTCTGGATGGTCCTGCCGCCCATCCTCGGCACCCGCAAGATGGTCGCGCTGACCACGCTGCTCCTCGTCTTCCCGATCCTCGGGTGGGGCGTGCGCGTCCAGAGCCCCTCCGCCCCCTACTGGGAGCTCATGGTCCTGGCCTTCCTCGCCGGCATCGGTGGTGGCGCCTTCTCCGGCTTCATGCCGTCGACGTCCTACTTCTTCCCCCGCCGCATGCAGGGCACCGCGCTCGGCCTGCAGGCCGGCATCGGCAACCTCGGCGTCTCCCTCGTGCAGCTGCTCACGCCGTGGCTCATCGGCTTCTCGATGATCGGGTTCCTCGGCGGCTCACAGGCGATGAAGGTCGCGGGCAAGCCCAACACGCAGGTGTGGTACCAGAACGCCGCGTTCATCTGGATCCCGCTGATCCTCATCGGCGCCGCCTGGGCGTGGTTCGCGCTCAAGTCCGTGCCGGTCAAGGCCAACGTCCGCCAGCAGTTCGACATCTTCGGCAACCAGGACACCTGGTGGATGACGCTGATCTACATCATGACCTTCGGCACCTTCTCGGGCCTGGCCGCCCAGTTCGGTCTGCTGATGGGCAACCTCTACGGCTCCGGCAACGCCGACATCGTGTCCGGCTCCGGCGCCGCCGCCAAGATCCTCGTCGAGGGCTACTCGGTCCCCGACCCGGTCAAGTTCGTCTTCCTCGGCCCGCTGGTCGGCGCGCTCGCCCGCATGCTGTTCTCCCCGCTGACCGACCGCATGGGCGGCGCGATCTGGACGCTCATCTCCGGCCTCGGCCTGATCGCCTCGATCGTCTACACGATCCCGGCGCTCACCCCGGACACCTCGTCCGCCGCGGCGCTGCAGGGTGACTTCACGCGGTTCCTGTGGGGAATGCTCGCGATCTTCCTGTTCTCGGGGATCGGCAACGCCTCGACGTTCAAGCAGATGCCGATGATCTTCGAGAAGCGTCAGGCCGGCGGCGTCATCGGCTGGACCGCCGCCATCGCCGCCTTCGGTCCGTTCTTCTTCGCCCTCGGCATCGGCATCATGGGCGCCACCCTCTTCTACTGGGTCGGCGTCGTCTGGGCCGTCATGTGCGTGGCGATCACGTGGATGCGCTACGCCCGCAAGGGGGCTCCCAAGCCCGGCTGATCGCTCAGCTCGTCGCCTCGGAGGGCCGGTCGCTCGTCGACCGGCCCTCCGTCGCGTCCGGGCTGGGTGCGTCCGGGCTCGTGACATCGGAGGTCGTGGCGTCTGCGCTCGCGGCCTCCGGGCGGCGGCGGACGTGGTCGATGTCCAGACCCTCGGCGACCTGCTCGCCGGCGTGGAGGGCACCGCTCATCTCGACGGTGCACACGTCGGGGGCGACCATGGGCGTCACCCGGACGGCCGGGTCCTGGACGCCGAGCCCCTCGAGGGATCCCCGGACCAGACCGAGATGTATGGCGCAGACGACGTCGGGGTGCCGGACCGCGGCGGCCTTCATCGGGCAGTGGGTCAACGTGGCCTGGCACCGCCCGGCGGGGTCCCCCTCGACGGTCACCGTCTCGCGTGGGTAGCCCCACCGCGCCAGGACGTCGAGCAGCTCGCGCACCGGCACCTCGCCCTGGGACCCCTCCGGGGCCACGTGGTCCAGATGGTGGCGTGACCAGGCCTCGCCGGCCCGCGTCGCCGCCTCCACGCGGGCGTCCTCGTCGCCGCCCAGCGTCTCGGCGAGCACGTCCGCGAGGACGACATACGCGGCGGTGTCGACGGGCACGGCCTCGGCGCGACGGCGATAGACCTTGCTGGGACGGCCCGGCCGGTCGCGTCGCTCGACGCCCGACTCCAGCACGCCGGCCTGCTCGAGCTGGTCGAGGTGGAAGCGCACGGTCGTGACGTGCAGGTCGAGCTCCTCGGCCAGCCGGCTCGCGGTCCAACGGTCGGGATCGGCGGCGACCAGGTCGGTGATGGACCGGCGGACCGCCGACGAGAGGAGCGCCTCGCGATCCTTGGGCATGGCCTGCCTCCAGCGTGCTACGACCGCTCGGTGATGGCGGCCCTTGAACGATCAGCGTAGTGCCAGCCGGCCCGGCCGTGGCGGAGACCTCCGGCTCGGGCGGCGGACACGATCCGTCAACCCCAAGACCATTCCGGCGCCTCTCGACGTCTGTTCATGCCCGATTGTCGCGGTGGTCGGCTGGGAGTCGGTCAATCGGACAGATTCTCACCCCTTCGCCCCCGGCGACCAGGTGACGATCACGCTGCCCATCACGGTCCAGGCCGCGGGCACCAACCTCAAGGCCACCCTCTCGACCGCCCCGGCAGCCCTGACCGGCACCGCGGCCCTGGTCTCCGAGGTCAACGTCAACAACGGCTCCGTCGTGACGCTGACGCCCGTCGGGACCGCGCCCAACCTCACGAGCACCGGCACCAACCAGTGGGCCATCACCTCGGCCCACAACGGCGCGACCTACCTCGCCACCATGAAGTACACGGTTCGCGCGACGAGCACCGGCGCGGCCCGCACCGAGCCGGCCGGCGGCAGCGGATGGTGGAACACGACGCTCAACGGCACCTCGGTGTCCACCCGCAACCTGCCCTTCACCCTCACCCAGAACTGATCCACCGATCCCTGGAGGCACCCCATGTCCCGTCGGCGCGTCCTGGCCACGCTCGGCGTCACCGCCGTCGCGGCGACCGCCGTCATCGCGGCGCCCACCGGTGACACCCAGGCACGGTGGACCGAGACCCGCACCAGCGTCGTCCCCAGGATGACGATGGGCACGCCTACTCTGACGCCCACGGACGTCCCCGTCACCAAGCCGTTCACGGACGCGCTCAAGGCGACCCTCAAGAACGACGCCGGCTACGGCCTCGAGTACCGCCCCTACCAGGTGAACCTGACGGCGATGCCTAGCACCCCCACGACCAGTGCCATGGCGAGCGACTTCCTGAACAACAGGGTGCAGTACGACTACACGGGATGCTCGTCGACGACCGCGCTGTGGCAGACAGCTCTCGGGACGGCCGCCACGACAGCCGTGTCGCCGGTGACCGCCGCGGTCCGCACGCCCCTCGCCAAGGCTTCCTCAACGTCCCACTGCGTGATCGTCAAGCCCAGCGGGACCGACTACGACCGCTACAACAGGTTCGCAGGTCGCGAGTTCCAGGTGACGACCACCGGCCGGGCCGTCTCGGTGGCCGGCACGGCGACCAAGGACTGGACCTGGACGAGTCGTTACGTCATCTCGATCCCCTCCCCGATGCTGGGCTCCGACGGAAACGTCTGCACCACGGGCCTGGCCGAGAACGTGCGACTGTACTGGGCCTGGCCCAACGCCGCCACGAGCTCGTCAGGCAGCACCCCGGCGATCAACCGGTGGGAGGTCTGGGCTCGCCCCAAGGGCTCGACCGTCCCCTTCAAGCTGGTCCAGGGCGGGATCCCAGCCAACGACCGGGACCAGTGGGTCAGCTATATCGCCATGAACAACGCCGGGTATGGCCCGGGCACCTACGAGTTCGTCGTGCGTGTCTACCCCGTCGCCGGTAGCACGAAGTACGCCGAGAGCACCGTGATGTGGTACGCGACGCGCCCCACCAGCGGAAGCTTCTGGACGTGCGGCTCCCCTGCCACGGCCGCCAACCCCAACGTGGGGATGTGGGGCTACTGATGAGCGCCCTGCCCACCGCCGCCCCGCCCCGGGGTGGAGCGCGTCGCGTGACGCGGCCGGCCCTGCCGGCCCCCGTGCGCCTCGCGGTGTCGGTCGTAGTCGGCGGTCTCGCGACGATCGCCATCGGCCTGCTGGCCCTCATGGTCGTGGTCCCCCTGGTCATGAAGTGGGTCCCGCTCACCGTGCTGCCCGGCTCGATGGAGCCCACCATCCCGATCGGCTCGCAGGTCATCGTCAAGCGTGTGGAGACCGAGCAGGACGTCGCCCGGCTCAAGCAGGGCGACGTCATCACCTTCCTCCCCCGCCCCGACGACAACTCGCTCGTGACCCACCGGATCACCTCGATCTCGGTCGACAGCGACGGGGTCCACAAGATCAAGACCAAGGGTGACCACAACCCCGACGAAGACCTCGAGGTCAAGACGGTCAAGCAGATCCGCGGGGTCATGGTCTACCACCTGCCCAAGGTCGGCTACGTCGCCAACGCCCTCAACCGCGACCAGAAGTCCCGCGGCATCATCATCGTCGCCGGCGCGCTCTTCACCTACGCCCTGTGGCAGCTCGTCGGCCTGCTGCGCGCCCGCTGCCTGCGCGCCGAGGCCGTCACGGACACTCCGTCCGACGCCACCGCCCCCGCCGATCCCGCAACCCCGAAGGACGAGCCATGAGCCGACGACTCGCGCGCCCCGCCGCCGCGGCCGTGCTCGCCGTCGCCCTCGGGTCCCCCCTCGCCTCTCCCGGCGTCGCCCAGGCCGCAGCTCGTATGCCGCAGCCGGCCGCAGCCGTGGCCGCCGACCCGACCCTGGGTTACCTCCTGGTGTCGACCAGCCCGACCGGACCGTGGGAGCCCACTCTGGACACGGGCATCTTCCACGCGGGCCAGCGCCTGGTCCCGGGCCGGACAGTCGGCGGAGCCTTGTACGTCAAGAATGCCTCCCCCGACACCGCCATGCTGACGATCGGGGCCGTTCCTGGCAGCGACGCCGTCTCCGACCCGCTCGCCGAGGTGCTGCACCTGGCCGCCGGCATCGGCGGCGCCGCCACGCCGACCGAGACCTCGCCGACCGCCGCCAGCCTCGCCGCGAGGGGAGGAGATCTGACCACGGGCGCCGTCCGCCCGGGCCAGGTCGTCCGCGTGGAGGTTGCCGCGCTCCTGGCGGGCGCCGTCGGCGATGTCGACCGGACGCTGGCCGAAAATCACACGTGGACGGATCCGATCAGGGTGTCGATGGCGATGACGCCGGCCGATCTCGCTCCGCCGAGCACCGACGTGACTGGAGCAGACGTGGGTCAGACAGGTGGCAGTGACGGCTCGGTGCCCCGCGGGGACGCGTTCGGCGTGTCCTCGGGGCCGCTCTCCGGAGCCCTGGCGCACACGGGGGCCGACGTGATCGTGCTTCTCGCCGCGGGTGGCACAGCCGTGGGCGTCGGCATGCTGCTGATCGCCCTGGCCCGACGACGGCGCGAGGACGAAGACGACACCGCGTCCGGCACACCCCTTCCACCCACTGGTCAGATACCGACTCCCTGACCGCCCACTGGTCAGATGCCAAGCACCTACCCGTGGCCAGAACTGACCACTCGGCGGCGGACGCCGAGGCGGGCCGGACTCCCCCCTCGGGAGCCCGACCCGCTGGCCGTGGGGGCGTCACGGATGACGTTGCTGATACCCACTAGGCGTTACCCAGAGTAGTCGAGACCCGTCACCAGGACTAGGGATCCATTACCTCCCCAGAAGGTGCCCCACAGCCGCCGCGGCGGCGAGCGTCACGGCGCACACCACGACCCACAGGTCCGTCCGGCCCCACCGCGCGGGCTCCGCCCACGTGCGCCGCCCCGACCGCACCACGGGCGACGAGTAGCCCCGCGCCTCCATCGCCACCGCGAGCCGCCCCGCCTGCCGCAACGCCTGCACCAGCAGGGCAAAGGTCAGCACGACCGCGTCCTTGACCCCCCGCCCCAGGACACCACGCGCCCGGCGCACCGCGCGCAGGTCGCCAAAGGTCGACCGCAGCTGGTCGAACCTCTGCAGCGCCACCACCGCCGCCACCACCGGACGTGCCGGCAGCCGCAGTCGCTGCCCGAGCTGGTCCCCCAGCGAGAACGGCTCGAGGTAGCCCGCCAGCACCACGCCGGGCAGCGCCGCCGACGTCATGCGCAGCGCGGGCAGCAGCGCCGCGACGGGATCACGCGTCTCGGCCCACCACCAGTTGGACCACCACAACGAGGCCGCGCCGATCGCCACCGGGGTGAGCCGCAGCACCGGCTGCGGCCAGCGCACCCCGCACAGCACGAGGAGCAGCGCCAGCTCGGCCCCGAGCAGACCCAGCCCCGCCGGCACCGTGGGCACGACCAACCCGACCACCATCGCCACCAGGCTCACCAGCATCAGCGGCAGGGCCGAGGCGTATGCCGCCAGCCCCTGCGCACGACGGCGCACCGGCTCTGCGCCGGCCTGCGGCCTCGCGAGCACGAGCTCGCGGGTGCAGCGCGACGCCAGGCTGCGGTCGTGCGTGGACACCACCACGGTCGTCCCTGCGGCGCGGGCCGCCTCGACGACCCCGGTGACGGCGGCCCACGTGTGGCGGTCCTGGCCGACGGTGGGCTCGTCGAGGAGGAGCACGGACGGGCCGTGGGCGAGGGCGGCGGCGAGCGAGAGGCGTCGCTGCTCGCCCCCCGAGAGGGTGTGCGGGTCGGCGTCGCGGCGGTCGCCGAGGCCGAGCACCTCGAGCAGCGCCCCGGCCCGGGCTGCGAGGGCGTCCTCGTCCTGGCCGAGCGCCCGACCGGTCAGCATCACCTCGTCGACGACGGTCCGGGCGGTGATCGGCAGCTCGGGTCGTTGGGGCACCCACCCGACCGCTGCGGCGAGCTCCGCAGCCCGCCAGCCATGCGGCGCCTCGCGGTCGCCGGCCCCCAGCCGCACCGTGCCGGACGTCGGCTCGAGCAGCCCGGCGGCGCAGGCCACCAGCGTGGACTTGCCGGCGCCCGAGTGACCGGTGACGGCCACCGCCTCCCCCGGCGAGGCCTCCAGAGCCACGTCCCGCAGCACGAGCTGCGGCGGGTGCACCGCCTGCCAGGAGGCCAGCCCCGGCTGCACCTGGCGCAGCACCGCGTCGATCGACGCCGTCACCCCGCCCGGCCGGACCGGCGTCACCAGCCCGGTCGCCACCTCCATCGACGCCGGCGGCGGCGCCCCCGGCACCCACAGGCCCAGCTCCGCCAGCCGCTCCCCCTCGGCGGCCAGCGTCGACGTCATCGGGCCGTCCGCCACCACCCGACCGCCGTCGCCCAGCACGACGAGCCGGTCGCAGACGTCCACCCAGTGCGCGAGCTGGTGCTCGACGACCACCAGGGTGGCCCCCACCTCGGCGACGGCCAGGGCCACCGCCGACCGGACCGCCTCCGCGGCCTCGGGGTCGAGCATCGAGCACGGCTCGTCGAGCAGCACGAGGCCCGGGTCGAGGGCGAGCACGCCCGCGAGCGCGAGGCGCTGGGTCTCGCCGCCGGACAGGGCGCGCGTCTCGCGGTCCACGGCATACGGGAAGGACACGGAGTCCAGCGCCGCCCGCACCCGCTCCCACAGCGGCCCGCGTGGCACGCCGGCGTTCTCGGGGCCGAAGGCCACGTCGCGCCCCACGGTCCGCGCGACCACCGCGTCGTCGGGATCCTGCAGGAGCAGGCCCACCTGCCGCGACACCCGCACCTGCCCCGTCTGGTCACCGCCACCCGTGTCGGCGAGCACGCCGGCCAGCGCCCGGAGCAGGGTCGACTTGCCGGACCCGCTGGCGCCCGCGAGCAGCACCCGCTCCCCCGGCGCCACGCGCAGCGACACCGCGTCGAGGACCGGGCGGGCGGCGCCATACGGGAGCCAGGTGAGGTCGTCGACCTCGACGAGAGCCCCCCTCGGACCCTCGTCGAGGTCGAGACCACGCTCGAGGGAGGCGTCAGCGGCCGTGGGACTCACGCGCCTCGCGGCCCGCCGGGAAGGCGTCGACCACGCCGGCCCGGGCCAGCGCGCGCACCAGCGCGGCGCCCCCGAGCCCGGCGATCAGCGCGCACGAGACCATGCCGAAGCCGAGGTAGACGAGCTTGTGGATCCAGGCGAGCTGCGGGACGTACTGCCACCACTCGTAGAGGCAGATCTCCAGGACGGCACCGAGCACGCCGCCCAGCACCGCGGCCACCATGTCGAACCGCCGCCAGCGCCACAGCCACATCGCCAGCTCCACCCCGAGCGCCTGCAGCAGCCCGGACAGCATCACGAGCCAGCCCCACTTGCTGCCGAGCAGCGTCTCCACGCTCGCGGCGATCAGCTCGACGTAGAGGGCCGCGCCGGGACGCCGGATCAGCAGCGCGCCGGCCACGGCGGGGAGCACCCACACGCCGAGCGCGAGCGAGCCGATCGGGGCATAGCCGACGGCGGCCGCCTCGACGACGTGGTAGAGGGTGCTGTCCCACCCCCAGAAGGCGACGCCCAGCGCGACGGCGAGGACGGCGCCGAGGACGAGGTCGATGCCTCGCCATGACATGAGGGCCCCCGTGGCGAGCGCGGACGGTCGTGCGTGCTGGCCCGGCCGCGCGGTGGCGGCGGAGCCGGTGGTGTTCGGCATACGAGATCTCCTGGTCGGTCACCAAGAGGGAAGGTGACCCCTCGGGTCGCCTCGAGAATCCGACTCCCTAGCGCCGGTGCTAACCGGATCAGGTGCGGAGGGTCTGCGGTCGCCCGCACTCTCAGCGCGATCTGCGCTCCCCTGTCGTGTGAAACGTGACGCTACCGCGAAGATCGTGTGAGACTCAACGCATGGGACCTAACGTGTGGAAGCTCATTGGCACCGGCGCCGCCATGCTGGCCGGCATGGTGGCCAACAAGATCGTCAACTCGGGCTGGCAGAAGGCCACGGGCAAGGAGGCCCCCTCCGACCCCACCAACCCCGACGTGGACTGGAAGGAAGCGCTGGCCTTCGCGGCGTTCTCCGGTCTCGTGATCGGCATCGCGCGCCTGGTGGCGCAGCGTCAGGCGGCCAAGGGGTTCGTCTCCGCGGTCAAGCGCCAGAGCAACGACATCGGTGACGTCGACCTGCAGGCGCAGATCGACGCCCGCACCAACAAGGCCTGATCACCCCGTCCGTCACGCGAGTCGCCCCGACCGGTCCATCGGTCGGGGCGACTCGCTGCTGCTGGGCGGTATGACGGGCCTGGGGGTCTGCGGGCCTGGGTGCGTGGCGGCCTCGGGCCTGGGGTACGTGGCGGCGATCAGGCGGGGGTGCGCAGGGCCGCCAGCCGCCGGTCGAGCTGGTCCAGCCGCAGCGCCACCCGCAGCCGGCGCCGGGTCGGGTCGGGCTCGAGCGCCACGTCGTCGCCGTCGCGCAGCACCTCGGGCAGCTCGACGAGCAGGAGCCGGGACAGGCCCGCCAGCCGCTCGGGGTCGGTGACCAGCCTCGGGTCGTCGAGCACGCCGCGCGCCCGCGCCAGCACCCGGTCGAGCCAGGTCTCGACGTCCCAGCCGAGCGCTCCCCGGCGGTCGTCGAGCCAGTCGCCGACCGCCCCGACCTGGCGGCGCAGGTGCCACAGGTGGTCGGGCTCGTCGGTCGGGACGTGGTCGGCCGGCAGGGCGAGTCCGCCGAGGTAGCCCGCGATCCCGAGGCCCGCGCGTAGCGGCGCCGGCAGCGGGAGGGCGGCGAGCAGCGTGCCGGCACCGACCGTCAGCGCGCGCACGTGGCGCGGTGACGTGGCCGCGGCGTAGACCTCGCGCTCGACCCGACCCATCTCGTCCCTCCTTCCTGCCAGCCTAGGCCCGGGGCCTGGGAGCCGCGTGTCAGTCGGTGGCCAGCGCCGCGGACGGGCTCACCCGCGCGGCCCGACGAGCCGGTATGACGGACGCCAGCCACCCCGCGGCGAGCGCCACTGCGGCGACGAGCCCCAGCCGCGCCCAAGGGATCTCGGTGGTGATGGTCATCTCGCTGCCGAAGAGCGCGTAGGCCCCGCCGAGGCCGTAGGCCACCCCCAGCGCGAGCCCCACGATCGTGCCCACGCCCGCCAGCGTCAGCGCCTCGAGCCCGAGCGTGCTGCGCAGCTGGCGGCGCGTGAGGCCGAGGGCGCGCAGCAGGCCGGACTCCTGGGTGCGCTCGAGCACCGAGAGGCCGAGGGTGTTGCCGATGCCGACCAGCGCGACCAGCACGGCGATGCCGAGCAGGCCGGTGACGACGAGCAGGACGACGTCCATGATCCGCTCCATCTCGGCGCGCTGGGTGGCGACCCCCTGGACCTGGGCGCCCTGGATGGCGACGGCGTCCTGGGCGAGCTGCTCCGACGCGGTGGCCGCGTCCTTGACCTCGGCGAACCTGATCCACGCGGACCCCTTGGCCTGGGGGTCGAGGCGCCGCACGGTGGCCGCCGTGACGACCGGTGCGTCCGCATGGTCCGCGCTGACGTCGGCGCGCAGGTCGAGCCGCGTCGCGCCGTGGGCGAGGGTCACGGTGTCGCCGGTCCGCAGGCCGGAGCTCGCCGGCAGGAGCACGGTGTGGTCGTCGAGCCCGGCAAAGAGCTGCGGCCGGCGCGAGACCTGCACCGCCGCGTCGTCGGCGCCGGTGACGGTGGTCTGCCCGCCGCTCGATCCGCCGGCCTGACCGTCGCTCTGCCCACCGCTCTGGCCGACGTGCACCGGCCGTCCGCCGTGGGTCAGCGTGGCCGGGGCGTCGACGACGAGGGTGGCCGCACCGACGACGCTGCTGCGCCGCAGGGTGTCGAGGTCACGCTGCGCCAGGCCCTGCGGCGCCTGCACGAGGGCGTCCACGGGGGTCTGCTTGTCGAGCGCGTCGGTGGCCGAGCGCACCCCTGTCGCCGAGCCCACGCTCATCATCGTGATCAGCGTGACCCCGACGAGCAGGGCGCTCGCGGTGGCCGCGGCCCGAGCGGGGTTGCGGCCGGCGTTGTCGACGGCGAGCGACCCGGGGACGCCGCCGAGGCGGGCGGGCAGCGCACCGACGGCGCGGGCGAGGCCGGGCACCACCACGGGGGCGACCATGAGCACGCCGAGGAAGGACAGGAGTCCACCGGGGATGCCCGTCACGAGCTGGTGCTGGAGGGCGCCGTGCACGAGCAGCCCGAACCCACCTGCCGCGAGGACCGATCCGACCCCGACGCGCAGGGCGCGGACGCGCCGCACCCGCGTCGCGGTCTCGGGGCGCAGGGCCGCGAGCGGCTTGACGCGCGTCGCCGCGCGGGCCGGGGCGAGGCTCGCCACGAGGGTGACCAGGATGCCCGTCGCGAGGGGAGCCAGGACCGCGAGCGGGGTGACGACCAGGCTGCCGAGGTCCATGTCGGTGCCGTGCGAGAGCTGCACGAGCGTCGCCGCCAGACCCGCGCCGAGCGCCAGCCCCGCGACGGAGCCGAGGACGCCGACGAGCAGCGCCTCGGCCACGACGGACCCGCGCACCTGCCGCCGCTCGGCGCCGATGCAGCGCAGGAGCGCGAGCTGACGGGTGCGCTGGGCGACGAGGATCGCAAAGGTGTTGGCGATGACCAGCGCCGAGACGAACACGGCGATGAGCGCGAAGACGAGCAGCATCGCGGTGAGCTGCGTGACGCCCTGGACCATCTGGGTCACGCGGTGGTCCTTCTCCTGCTGGCCGGTGCGGACCGTGAGGCCCTTGGCTGCGGGGAGACCGGCGACGGAGGCGCGCAGCTGCTCGTCGTCCACGGCCGCGCCGCCCGGAGCCTGCGTCAGGTCGAGCTCCCGATAGCCCGTGGTGCCCGTCCAGGCCCAGATGTCCTGGTCCTGGGCGAAGGCCACCGGCATCCCCTGGCCCTGCACGACGTCACGCCCCGGCTTGACGATGCCGACGACCGTGGCCTCGGCCGGACGGGCCTCCTGCGGCCGCTGCTCGGTGCCGGTGCCAGGGCTGGTGCCGGTGCCGCGCTGCAGCAGGCGGGTCGTGCTGCCCACGGCGAGCTTGCGCGCCGAGGCGACCCAGTCCACGACGGCGATCTCGCCGCGGCGGGCGGGCAGGCGTCCGGCCGTGAGCGTCGTCGTCCCGGACAGCTGCGGCACTGACCGCAGCACGAGGGAGGCCTCGCGACCCCCGAGGTCCTGCTGGACGGCCCCGCCGACCACCGTGCGCACGGAGGCACCCGGGTAGGCGCGCGTCACCTGCGCGGCGAGCCCGGGGGGTATGACGGCCGGGCCGCCGCGAGGCGCGCCCCCCACGCCCGAGGACCCGTCCGGCGTGGTGACGACCACGCTCGCTCGGCCCACCGAGCCGGCGGCGTCGCGCGCCAGGGACTCGCGGAAGGTGTCGCCCACCATGAACGTGGCCGCGACGAAGGCGATGCCCATCGTGATGGCGACCAGGACGCTGACGAAGCGCCGGGCCTGACCGTGGATCATGCTGGCCGCCAGGGAGATCGAGGTGCGCACGGCGATCACGCCCCCAGCCCGCGCAGGGCGGCCAGCACGTCGTCGGCGGTGGGGTGCCGCAGCTCCCCCGCCATGCGACCGTCCGCGAGGAGCAGCACGCGGTCGGCATACGTCGCGGCCCCGGGGTCGTGGGTCACCATCACGACGGTCTGGCCCAGCTCACGCACGCAGCGCCGAAGGAAGTCCAGCAGCTCGTGCCCGGTCACGCTGTCGAGGGCGCCCGTCGGCTCGTCGGCAAAGATCACGCGCGGCCGCATGACGAGGGCGCGGGCCACCGCCACGCGCTGCTGCTGCCCGCCGGAGAGCTCGGTCGGCTTGTGCCCCAGACGATCTGTCAGGCCCAGCACCCGCACCACATGCTCGAACCATTCGCGGTCGGGGGTGCGGCCCGCGAGGCGCAGGGGCAGGGTGATGTTGGCCTCGGCGGTCAGCGTCGGGAGCAGGTTGAAGGCCTGGAAGACGAACCCCACCTGCTCGCGCCGCAGCAGCGTCAGCCGCGTGTCGTCCAGCGTGGTGAGGTCGGTGTCGCCGACCCAGACCTGCCCGCTCGTGACGTCGTCGAGGCCCGCCGCGCAGTGCATCAGCGTCGACTTGCCGGACCCCGACGGGCCCATGATCGCGGTGAGCTCCCCCTCGGCGATCTCCACGTCCACGTGGTCCAGGGCGACGACGCGGGTGTCGCCGCTGCCATAGGTCTTGGTGAGGTCACGCGCGCGCACGGCCGCGCGGGTCACGGTGGTCGGGCTGGTGGTCGGGCTGGTGGTCGTCATCGGGTCGCTCCGTCTGGTCGTCGGACATCGCTGGTGCGCGGTCGATGTCGACGCTAGGGAGCGGCCGGTGTCGCCCGGATCGACCTGCGGTCTCGACCCCGGGGGCGACCCGAGGACCACGGGCGCAGCGGGCCTACGACTGCGGTCGCACGAGCCCTGTGTCGTAGGCGAGGACGACCATCTGCACCCGGTCTCGCAGGTGGAGCTTGGCGAGGATCCGCCCGACGTGGGTCTTGACGGTGGCCTCGGCCACATAGAGCTCGGCCGCGATCTCCTGGTTGGAGCGCCCCTGCCCCACCGCGAGCAGCACCTCGCGCTCCCGCTCGGTCAGCGGGGCGAGCCGCTCCTCGGCGCTCCGCAGGGGCTCGTGCTCGTCGGGCAGCCCGGGCAGGAACCTCTCGAGCAGGCGCCGGGTCGCGCTCGGGGCGACGACCGAGTCTCCTTGGTGCACAGCGCGTATGGCGGCCAGCAGCTCCGCCGGGCCCGCGTCCTTGAGGAGGAAGCCGCCGGCACCGGCCTTGAGCGCGGTGTGGACGTACTCGTCGAGGTCGAAGGTCGTGAGCACGAGGACCTTGGCCGCGGCGCCCGAGGCCACGATCCGTCGGGTCGCCTCAACGCCGTCCATGCGTGGCATCCGGATGTCCATGAGCACCACGTCGGCCTGCGCGGCCAGCTCGACCGCCGCCGCGCCGTCGCCCACCTCACCCACGACCTGCATGTCGGGCTGGGCGTCCAGCACCATCCGGAAGCCCATCCGCACCAGCTCCTGGTCGTCCGCCAGCAGCAGCCTGATCTGCTCGTCGCTCACTCGCGCTCCCGTCGTCGTCCCGTCGTGACCGGGACCGGCACGGTGGGCGCCGTCGGCGGCGCCTCCGGGTCCCGCGTCGGCAGGCTAGCAAGCACCTCGAAGCCACCCCCGACCCGCTCCCGGGCCGTGAAGGTCCCGCCGATCGACGCCATCCGCTCGCGCATCCCGATCAGCCCATGGCCGCGCCCGTCCGACCCGCCACCTGGACCCCGACCCGTGTCGCGCACGGCCAGCTCGACCCGGTCCGGGTGGTGAGCGAGCTCGACCCGCACGGTCGCCGCCGGTCCCGCGTGCTTGAGGGCGTTGGTCAGCGCCTCCTGCACCACGCGGTAGGCCGCCATCTGCTGCGCCGGCCCGAGCGCCTCGTGCACCCGCTCGTCGCCGACCTGCGTCAGGGTCGCCGGCAAGCCCGCGTCGTTGACGTGCGCCACCAGCTCCTCTACCTGCTCGAGCGTGGCCTGCGGGGTGTAGGCCGCCGCCTCCCCCTCCTCGCGCAGCACCCCCACGAGGCGCCGGGTCTCGCCGAGCGCGCCCCGGGCGGTGTCGCCGATCGTGGCGAGCGTCCGGGCGGCGACCATGCGCGAGGCGTCGACGTCACCGTGCTCCACGGCATACGACGCTCCGTCCGCCTGGACCACGATCACGCTGAGCGAGTGCGCGACGACGTCATGCATCTCGCGCGCGATCCGGGCCCGCTCCTCCTGCGCGGCGAGGCGCGCCATCGAGTCGCGTTCGCGCTCCAGGGAGTCCGCCCGGTCGCGCAGGCTCTGCACCATGTCGCGCCGCTGCCTCGCGAGGGCCCCGGGCACGAAGCACGCGACGCTCATGGCGGCGACGAACACCCAGCTGATGACGGCGTACTCCACGCGCTGCGCGCCGGCAGGCCGGACCCAGTTGTAGGTCCAGTCCCAGGCGCCCACCACCCCGCCGACCAGCGCGGCCGCGAGCCACCAGTAGCGCCACCGCGGGTGCCCGTGGGCCGCGACCGCGTAGAGCATCATGAGCGCCGCGAGGTTCTGGGGCATGACGTTGTCAGCGATCACGAGCTGGACCACGCAGCCGAGCGCGACCGCCACAATGGCCGGGTCGGGCCTGGTGCGGCGCCACACGAGGGGCAGGCTGGTGCCGAGGAGGGTCCACGCGAGCCAGCCCACCCAGCCGACGGTGAGCTCGTCGAGCACGCCTGCCGACACGACGAGGCAGAGCAGGGTGACGACCCCCGCCCAGAAGGCGTCGACCAGCATGACGTGCTCGCGGAGCCACCGCTGGAGCCTTAAGAACGCACGCATCCCTCCACGCTAGAGGTGCGGGCGGCGCCGGGTCGTCATACCGCGGTCTGATCCTCCCCCTCCACTCTGGGTCCTCTGCCACCGCCCCCGCCGACGCCCACCCCCACGCCCTGCGCTCTCGGCCCCCCACCACTCGTTGAGAGGCGACAGATGGGGGTTCTGGGCGCGTCATAACCCCCATCTGTCGCCTCTCATTGGGCGGCGGCAGCGCTGTGGATAACCTCTCAGACTACATTTGTTGCCATTTACGATAGTTTGCGTGCGCTCACCTTCTCCCCTGCCCGACCCGTATGATGCCGAGCCCTTCAGGACGTCCGACGCCATGGCATCCGGGGTCTCACGCGATCGACTCCGAGCGTCCGACACTCGAGCCCCTCATCACGGCGTCAGATCCCCGCTCCCTCTCCTTGGCATCGAGCAGGCCGCGAAGGACGCGTTACCGGTGCTGCCGCCGGCGCACGCGTTCAGCAACGTGACGGCCGCCCGACTCATGGGGATGCCCTGGCCGACGCGGTGGACACCGGACGAGCCGGTTCACGTGGTCACCCGGAGCGGACAGTTCCACCTCGAGCGGCCGGGGATCGTCAACCACCGAGGGTTGCAGCGACGCCGAACCATCCTGCTGGAGAACGGCCTGACCTGCACCGATGACCTCCACACCTGGGCCGACGCAGCCTCGTCGCTGTCGGTGGACGAGCTGATCGCAGCGGGCGACTGGATCCTTCGACCACGCTCCACCCGCACCGTCGGGGACCTTGCGAGCGTCCTGCCTCGCAGGATGCGCGGCGTGCGCACGGCGCGGGCGGCCCTGCTGGAGATCCGTCCTGGATCGGCGAGTCCCATGGAGACCAAGACCCGACTTCAGCTGGTGCGCGGGGGCCTGCCCGAGCCGGAGCTCAACGTGACCGTGACGGACGAGGGAGGGTGGCTGGGGATCGTGGACCTGTTCTGGAGGCGGTGGCGGTTGGTGGTGGAGTACGACGGTCGTCACCACGTGGAGCGTCAAAAGACCTGGGAGCGAGACGTGGCCCGGGAGAGGGCCTTTCGCGATGCGGGGTACGACTGCGAGCGCCTCATCAGCAGGAACGTCAACGGCCGCACCCCCGACGCCCTGGCGATCGTGCGGCGTGCCCTGGTGCGCGCCGGGTGGCGTCCAGGGGTGGCGTGACGCCGGCATGGGCCTCCCAGGTGGGTCGCTCCGCCCAGCCCCCACGTTGAGAGGCGACAAATGGG
>NZ_DCYC01000080.1:30659-38178 GCF_002330965.1 Arsenicicoccus sp. UBA2120 | reverse complement strand
CCCATTTGTCGCCTCTCAACGAGGCGGTGGGGTGAGGTCGAGGGCGGTCGCGATGGGGACGCCGGCGCGATAGCTCAGGTGCACGTATGACGGGGCGTCGAGCACCGTCAGGTCCGCGCGTGCCCCCACCCCGAGGTGGCCGACGTCGTTGCGCCGCAGCGCGCGAGCCCCGCCGAGGGTCACCGCGAGGAGGGCCTCGGCGGGCGTCATACCCATCTCGCGCACGGCCAGGGCCACCACGAAGGGGATCGACGAGGAGTAGCAGGTGCCCGGGTTGCAGTCGGTCGCGAGCGCTACCGAGACCCCGGCGTCGAGCAGGGCGCGCGCATCGGGATAGGGCGAGCGGGTGGAGAACTCGACGCCGGGCAGCAGGGTCGCGGTCGTGGTGCCGGCCGCCCCCACGAGCGCGTCCACGTCGGCTGCCGACAGATAGGTGCAGTGGTCGACCGACGCCGCCTCCAGCTCGCACGCCAGCTGGACGCCCGGGCCGTGGCCGAGCTGGTTGCCGTGGACGCGCAGCTCCAGCCCCGCCTCGCGGCACGCGAGCAGCACCGCCCGCGCCTCGTCGCCGTCGAACGCGTGCGCCGACGCGGGCTCGCAGAACACGTCGCCCCACACCGCGTAGGGCGCGCACGCCTCCAGCATCGGTCCGGTCACCAGGGACACGTAGTCCGCACGGCGGGAACGGAACTCAGGCGGGACGACGTGCGCCCCGAGGAAGGTCGTCTCCTCGATCCCGGCGTCGCACGCCAGGCGCAGCGCCCGCGCCTCGTCGTCCACGGTGAGCCCGTAGCCGGACTTGACCTCGACGGTGGTCGTGCCCTGCGCGCGCATCTCGAGGACCCGGTCGAGCAGCAGGTCGAGCAGCTCCTCGTCGGACGCGGCGCGGGTGGCGGCCACGGACACGGCGATCCCGCCCCCGTCGTAGGGCTGCCCCGTCATCCGCGCCGCGAACTCCTCGCCGCGGTCCCCCGCGAACATCAGGTGGGCGTGCGAGTCGACGAATCCCGGCACCACGCAACGGCCCCCGACGGACAGCACCTCGTCGGCGGCGGGTGCGTCGGCCGCGCGCCCCACCCAGGCGACGTGGCCACGGTCGGGCACCGGCTCGCCCTCGATCATCCGGTATGCCGACGCGCCCGCCGCAGGGACCTCCTCGAGCACGACGGCGGCGTCCTGCAGGACTCCGAGGGGTGATCCGTCGCCGAGCTCGGGCGAGCAGGTGACGAGCTGGCCGATGTCGGTGACGAGGACTGCGGTCACGGCTCCTCCAGGAGGGCATCGAGGGCGGTGCGGAGCATGAGGGCGACCGAGCCGATGCGGTGGCGGCCGCCCTCCACGACGGGCTGGCCGCCGACGACGACGGTGTCGACGTCGCCCGCGGTGGCGGCGAAGACGACCTGCGCGGGCTTGGCGCCGACGGTGCGGACGCTGTCGAGGCGGACGTTGCACAGGTCGGCGAGCGCCCCGACCTCGAGGCGGCCGCCGTCCTCCCAGCCGAGCGAGGCATAGCCCTGGCGGGTGCCGAAGTCGACGAGCTCGGCGGGGTCGAAGCGCCCGCGCTCGTTGGTGACGAGCCGCTCGTGCATCTCGAGGGAGCGCAGCTCGCCCCAGGGGTCGATGGACACGTGCTGGTCGGTGCCGATCGACAGGCGCGCGCCGGCGCGGTGCAGGTCGCGGGCGGGCCCGATGCCGTCCGCCAGGTCGCGCTCGGTGAGGGGGCAGAAGCACGTGCCGGTGCCGCTGTCGCCGAGCAGCCGCACGTCCTCCTCGGTGAGGTGGGTGGCGTGGACCGCGGTCGTCATGGGCCCGAGCACCCCCTGCTCGTGCAGGAGCTGGGTCGGGGTGCGGCCGTAGCACGCGAGCGTGGCGGCGTTCTCGGCGAGCTGCTCGGACAGGTGCACGTGCAGCGGGACGGGTGAGCGGTGCACGCCGAGACCCGCGCGGGCGGCCTCGGCGACGACGCCGAGCTGCTCGCGGGGGACGGCCCGCACGGAGTGGATGGCGGCGCCGACGCGGGACATGGGGCCCTCGCGGAGCTGGCCTACGCGGGCGGCCCAGCCCTCGGCCGTCCCGTCGCCGAACCTGCGCTGGTAGGGGTCGAGCGGCAGGTAGCCCGACCCGTCGAGCCCGCCCGTGAGATAGCAGGTGTCGAGCAGGGTGAGGCGGATCCCGGCCTCGGCGGCGGCCTGCTGGACGGCGTGCCCCATGGCGTTGGGGTCGGGATAGGGGGTGCCGTCCTCCTGGTGGTGGACGTAGTGGAACTCGCCGACGCAGGTGAACCCCGCGAGCACCATCTCCGCGAAGGTCGCCCGCGCGAGGTCGAGGTAGGTGTCGGGCTGCAGGTGGCTCATGAGGGAGTACATCCGCTCGCGCCAGGACCAGAAGTCGCCGCCGTTGCCGTGGGTGCGCCCGCGCAGCCCGCGGTGGAAGGCATGGCTGTGGACGTTGGCCAGGCCGGGGAAGGTCACGCCGTGGAGCTTGATGTCGTGCGGCCGGGGATGGGTGCGGACGTCGATGGCGGTGATCCGGTCCTCGGACACCGTCGTGCGCACGCCGTTGGTGATCCCGGACGGCAGCAGCGCGTGCTCCGACCAGAACGTGGTCATGACCCGTGGCCCCCTCGAATCGACCCAGTCGTCGGCCTCGGCGTCGGCGACGCCCCCACCCTATCCCCCGGCCGGTGCCGCGAGGTCGGTGACGACGGCCGTCAGCGCATCGAGCCCGGCGTGGCAGTCGGCGACCTCGGCGTGCTCGTCGGGGGCGTGCGAGACGCCGGTTCGGTTGCGCACGAAGAGCATCGCGGTCGGCACGCCCGCGTTGGTCAGGATGCCGGCGTCATGGCCGGCCCCGGTGCCGAGCAGGGGCGCGTCGTCGAGCAGCGTGGACAGCCGGGCGGCCAGGTCCGCGTCGAACGTCGTCTCCGGGGTCCACGACTCGCAGACCGGCTCCGCCGCAGGCCGTATGCCGCTGTCGCGCGCCACCGCCTCGACGACCTCCCGCACGTCCGCCGCCACCGGACCGCGCGCGTCGAGCCACGCGGTGACGGCGGAGGGGATGGCGTTGACGCCGCCGGGGACGACGCGGGTCTTGCCGATGGTGGCCACGCAGCCGTGCGCGGTGGCGGCGGTGCGGGCGGTGAGGATCGCGGACGCGAGGCGCAGCATCGGGTCGTCGCGGTCCTCGAGGCGGGTGGTGCCGGCGTGGTTGGCCTGCCCCGCCAGGTCGAGGCGCCAGCGGCCGTGCGGCCAGATGGCGGTGCCGACGGCGACGGGGCGGTCCAGGTCGGCGAGGCCGCGGCCCTGCTCGACGTGCAGCTCGACGAAGGTGCCCACGCGAGAGAAGGCCTCGTCGTCGCGCCCGATCGCGTCGGGGTCGCGCCCGGCGTCCCGCAGCGCCTCGGCGAGGGTCACGCCGTCGTTGTCGCGCAGCCCGAGCGCCCGCTCCGGCGTCATCGCCCCCGTCACGACGCGGGAGCCGATGCACGCCACCCCGAACCTCGCGCCCTCCTCGTCCACGAAGTTCACGACCCCGATCGGCACGGTCGGCTCGTGCCCGGCCGCCCGCAGCGCGTCGACGGTGGCGAGGGCGGTGACCACGCCGAGCGGTCCGTCATACGCCCCGCCGTCCGGCACCGAGTCCAGGTGCGAGCCGATCGCCACGCCCTGCACCCCGCGGGCCCGCGCCGCGTCGACGTCGCCCCACCACGCCCACTGGTTGCCGGCGCGGTCCTCGACCACGTCCAGGCCGCGCCGGGCGCACTCCCCCGCGAACCACTCCCGCAGCGTCGCGTCCTCGCGCGTCCACGCGAACCTGCGGTAGCCCCCTGACCCGCCGTCCCGCCCCACCGGCGCGAGCTCGCCCCACATCCGGTCCAGCTCTGCGTGGGCGGGGCCGTGGGCGGCGGTCTGGGAGGCGGTCGGCGTCGACATACGGCCAACCTATGACACCTGTCACCCGGGACTCGTGACAGGACCCGCACGGCCCCGTCGGCGCAGGTCAGCAGGCTGGAGACATGACGACGACGACAGCACCCGCGGTGGAGCTGCGGGACCTGCGCAAGACCTTCAAGGGCACGGGCAAGGGCGCCAAGGGCAAGCCCGGGTCCCGCACCGTGACCGCGGTCGACGGCCTCGACCTGACGATCGAGCCCGGCGAGGTGGTGGCCTTCCTCGGCCCCAACGGCGCCGGCAAGACCACCACCTTGGACATGGTCCTCGGGCTCACCGAGCCCACCAGCGGGACCGCCCGGACGTATGGCGAGGACCCCCGTCGAGCGGTCGCCGCCGGACGCGTGTCGGCGGTGCTGCAGAGCGGCGGGCTGCTCCCCGACCTCACCGTCCGCGAGACGGTGCAGCTGATCGCCTCGACCTTCCCGCAGCACGAGAGCGTCGACTCGGTCCTGCAGCGGGCAGGCCTTTCCGGGCTCGCGGGTCGCCGCGTGTCCAAGTGCTCCGGCGGCGAGCAGCAGCGGCTGCGCTTCGCGATGGCGCTGCTGCCCTCGCCCGACCTGCTGGTCCTCGACGAGCCCACGGCGGGGATGGACGTCACCGCCCGGCGGGACTTCTGGTCGACCATGCACGCCGACGCCGACGCCGGCCGGACCGTGGTGTTCGCCACGCACTACCTGGAGGAGGCCGAGGACTTCGCCCGGCGCATCGTCCTGGTCGCCGGCGGGCGGGTCGTCGCCGACGGGACCACCGCCGAGCTGCGCGCCCGGGCGACCGGGCGGCTCGTCAGCGCGGAGATCGGGGCGGGCGAGCTCGCCCGCGTGACGGACGTGCTGCAGCGGGTGGCAGGCGTCGACCACGTCGACCACACGGGGACGGCGGCCAGCGGCATCCGGGTCGTGGTGCGCTGCACCGACTCCGACGGGGTCGCCCGGGTCCTGCTGGGCGACCTTGGCGCCCGCGAGCTGGAGGTCTCGCGCGGCTCCCTCGACCAGACCTTCCTCGAGATCACCGAGCAGGCCGAGCAGGCCGCCGCAGCCACGGAGGACGTGCGATGAACGCCACCTACTACCGCCTCGAGGTCCTGCGCTTCGTCCGTGACCGGGTGGGGCTGTTCTTCACCGTCGGCATCCCGCTGTTCATGTACCTCGTCTTCGGCGCGGCCCAGTCCTTCGGCAAGGAGAACGCCGGCCACGGCAACGTGACCTTCTACATCATGGTGTCGATGGCGACCTACGGCGCCGTCACCGCCACGACCGGCATCGGCGCCTCGGCCGCGACCGAGCGCAGCCTGGGCTGGGGACGCCAGCTGGGGCTGACCCCGCTCAAGGATCGCACCTTCGTCTCCGTCAAGGTCCTGGTCGCCCTCACCATCGCGGTGATCCCCATCGCCCTGATCTATGCGGCGGGCGCGCTGACCGGAGCCCGGGCCGACGGGCTCGCCTGGGTCCTGTGCCCGCTCATCACCATCGCCGGAGCGGCCGCGTTCGCGCTCTACGGCCTCGTCTTCGGGCTCTGGCTGCGCAGCGAGTCGGCGGTCTCGGCGGCCAGCGGCTCCCTGGTGATCCTCGCGTTCCTCGGCAACATCTTCATCCCGCTCGAGGGCGTCCTGCTCACCATCGCCCGGTTCACCCCGCTCTACGGCCTGGTCCAGCTGAGCCGCTACCCGCTCACCGAGGGCCGCGTCATGTCCGGCGACGTCCTGATCAACGAGGGCCTGTGGATCCCCGTTGCTAACGTGGCCGCATGGCTGACGCTCCTCGCGATCCTGGCGACCTGGCTCGTGCGCCGCAGCCGGGGACGGCAGTGAGCGGAGCCCACCCGACCCTCGAGAACCCGTGGAGCCGCTACGGGTGGGTGATGGCCGCCGTCTGGCTCGCCTTCCTCGGCTTCCCGGTGATCGAGGTCCTGCAGGACTCCGCGCCGACCTGGCTCAAGGGCATCGCGCTGGCCGCGATCGCGTGCTTCGCGTTCGTCTACGTCTGGTCGATGAACCGGCTCTGGGCCTTCGGCGAGGGCCGGCGCGTCAACCCCGCCGCCGTGCGGTGGTACGCCGTGCTGATCGCGCTCTGCCTGGTCACGGTGCCGGTGCTGGGCGTCGAGGTCGTCGGGATGTCGCCCTTCCTGCTGAGCTTCGCGATGTTCACGTTCCCGCTGCGCCACGCCTTCGGCATCGCCGGGGTGCTGCTCGCCCTCGCCGTCGGGCTCCCTTGGTGGGCCGGGGTGTTCGGCAGCTTCGGCTTCCTCACGATCATCCTGGCGATCGTCTTCATCTCCACCGCGGTGACCCGGGTCGCCAACGACAAGGAGTTCGACTACACCCGCACCAAGGACGCCCTGCGCATCGCCTCCGAGCGCGAGCGGGTGGCCCGCGACGTGCACGACGTCCTCGGGCACTCCCTGACCGTGGTCGCGGTCAAGACCGAGCTCGCCGAGCGGCTGCTGGACGTCGACGTCGAGCGGGCCCGCGCCGAGCTGATCGAGATCCGCTCGCTGACCCGCACCGCCCTCGCCGAGATCCGCGAGACCGTGGGTGGGCTGCGGGTCGCGTCGCTCGGCGACGAGGTCGAGGGCGCCCGTATGGCGCTCACCGGTGCCGGCATCGCCGCCGACCTGCCGGGCGACCTCACCGTGGTCGACCCACGTCACCGCACGGTCCTCGCGTGGGTGCTGCGCGAGGCCGTCACCAATGTCGTGCGGCACTCCGGGGCGGGGCGGTGCGCCATTCGACTCTCGGCCGCAGGCCTGGTCGTCGAGGACGACGGGCGCGGGCTGCGAGGAGCCAAGGAGGGCAACGGCATCCGCGGGCTGCGCGAGCGGGTCGCCGGCGCCGGAGGATCCCTGATGCTCGGCCCCGGACCGGACGGGCGGGGCACCCGACTGGAGGTGCGGCTATGACGATCCGCCTGCTGCTGGCCGACGACCAGGCCATGGTGCGTGGGGCCCTCGCGGCGCTGCTCGACCTGGAGACCGACCTCGAGGTCGTGGCGCAGGTCGGCCGCGGCGACGAGGTGCTCGGCGCGGTCCGCGTGACCTCGCCCGACGTGTGCCTGCTCGACATCGAGATGCCCGGCCTCGACGGCCTGGAGGTGGCGTCGCAGCTGGCTCGCGAAGCACCGGGCGTCCGCTCGCTGATCGTGACGACCTTCGGGCGGCCGGGCTACGTGCGGCGGGCGCTCGAGGCGGGGGCCAGTGGCTTCGTCGTCAAGGACGCGCCAGCCTCCGAGCTCGCCGAGGCCGTGCGGCGCGTGCACGCGGGGCTCCGCGTGGTCGACCCCGCGCTGGCGACCGAGTCCCTCTACGGCGGCGCCTCGCCACTGACGGCGCGCGAGCGCGAGACCCTGCAGCTCGCGATGGAGGGCCACCGCGCTCCCGACATCGCGGCGCGCCTGTTCCTCTCACCGGGGACCGTCCGCAACCACCTGTCCTCCGCGATCGCCAAGACCGGCACCTCGACGGCCGTCGAGGCGGCGCGCGAGGCCCAGTCCCGCGGCTGGCTCTGACCACCCGCACCTTCACGCGCTCCCAGCTCACAAACGCACGACCCCGACGCCCCACCCCGCACCTTC
>NZ_DCYC01000080.1:0-30496 GCF_002330965.1 Arsenicicoccus sp. UBA2120 | reverse complement strand
CGCGCTCCCAGCTCACCAATACCGACCAGGGCTCAGGCACTGACACGTGCACGCTGGTCGGCAAGCGCCTCCCTGACGGCGCGCATGGTGTCGGCGTGGTGCTGGAAGTAGTCGGTCTTGTTGACGATGATCACGCGATAGCCCATCCGCTCGAGCAGGTTTCGTCGCGATTCGTCGGCCACCCTCTGCTCCGCCGAAGCGAAGTGGTGCGCACCGTTGTACTCCACCACGAGACGTTCTGCCCGCCACAGGAAGTCCACGTAGGCCAGGACCCGCCCGGCCCTGTCGGCGATAGGTGCGTTGAGCTCCGGCTCCGGCAGACCCTCACGCGCAAAGTCCTGGCGCAGCCGCGACTCCATGACGGAGTTGGTTCCCGCCCGTACCTCGGCACGCGCTGAGCGAGCCGCCACGAGCCCCGGCGACCGGATGCTCAGCCCCGAGTCGAGATCGTCTACCGAACGATTCGACTTCCAGCTGCAGATCGCATCTCCCAGGACGACCAGATCCGTATGGCTCATCGAGTCGGCCAGCTGCCGGAACAGGTGCTCCGGCGCGATGACCCGCCGATCGAGCCCTTGGACGACAACCGTCGGGATGTCGAATGACGACAATCGATGCCCCCTCACGGTCCGGTGCCGTGGCGGCGTGCCTCCGTGCCGACCCACGTCCAACCGAGGTCGCGGACTGGCGGTCCACCTCGCGGGCAGACCCAGGCCGAGCAGCCAAGCTGCGGACCAGTGGGTGAACACGCAGTCCGATGGCAGGACGAGGGCCAACGCCTGGGCGTCTTCGAGAATGGTCATCGGCATACGACGACCAACGACGCCGTGATGTGGGTGATCCAGCTGACTGATCGCGTACCGCGACATGCCGGATCTCAGAGCCACCGAGGTCGTGAAGAACAGCATCCCGCCGAGCGCTGCCGGAATTGATGCATTAGAGGTCATGCGCCCACGATGAAGGGTGTTTGCGGGTGCTCAACCTCGTTATCCCCAGCCGGGCGATCCAGCCAACAGTTATCCACAACGGGCAGTTGTGCGCTCGGGGCTCACGAAAGCTCGAAATGACACCCGAAAATCGAGACTCTGTGAGCTCCGAGCGCGAAAAGACGCGGAGGCGGGGTGGGGTCAGGCGTCGAGGACGCCGTCCGGGTAGATGATCCGCGAGGGGTGGCGTGCCGTCCGGCGGGCGTAGGGGTAGTAGAGGGCCGCCGTCACGAGGAGGCCCACGATCCAGGAGATGTCGGCGCCGCCGAGGGCCTTGGTGGCGGGACCGGTGTACATCGCCTGGGCGAGGAAGGGCACCTGCACCGCGATCCCGAGCGCATAGATGAGCAGCGCCCCGCCGTTGACGCTGCCATAGCGACCGCGGGCGTCATACAGCGCCGGCACGTCCACCCGCTCACGCGCGACGAGGTAGTAGTCGACCAGGTTGATGGCGCTCCACGGCGTGAACACCATGAGCAGCACGAGCACGAAGTTCTTGAAGTTGTTGAGGAAGTCGGCGCTGGCGAGCAGGGCCACGAGCACCGACGCGGCGATGAACGCCGTGATGTAGAGCGCTCGCGCGAGCGTCGAGACGCGGGCGGTCCGCTGGAAGGCCGACATGGTGGTGAGCATGGTCATCGAGCCGCCGTACGCGTTGAGGCAGTTGACGGTCAGCTTGCCGACGACGATGACGAGGTAGAACACGATCGCGAGCATGCCGCCGCCGGCCAGCTCGCCGATGAAGCCGACCTGGTTGGCGAGGAAGCCCTTGCCGGTCACGGCGGGCACGGCGGCGATGAGCGCGCCGAGGGTCATCGACCACTGCGATCCGAGCACGCTGCCGGCCAGGGTCGCCCAGAAGGTCTTGGTCTCGGACGTGCCCAGCGGCAGGTAGCGCGAGTAGTCCGCGACATACGGCCCGTAGGTCAGCTGCCAGCCGGCGCCGAGGGAGACGGCCAGGAGGAAGGTGACGATGTCAAAAGGCTTGTGCCCCAGCAGGGCCGGGATGTCGTATGCCGTGAACAGCCGCACGAGCAGGTAGGTCCACGCGATGATGCCGACCACGGTGCCGACGCGCCCCATGGCGTGGATCCAGCGGTAGCCCACGATGGCGACCACCGCCGACAGGATGCCGAACACGACGATGCCGACGTTGGGGCTGTCAAGGCCCATGGTGCGTGAGATCGCCTGTCCTGCAAGGACGGTCCCGGTGGACGCGAAGCCGAGGTACATCAGGACGACGAGGACGAGCGGCACCACCGCACCGATGACGCCGAACTGCGCGCGGCTCGAGATCATCTGCGGCAGACCGAGTCTCGGCCCCTGGGCGGAGTGAAGGGCCATGACGATCCCGCCGAGCAGGTTGCCGACGAGCGTGCCGACTATTGCCCACAGGGCGTCCGCGCCGAAGATCACGGCGAGCGCGCCGTCCACGATCGCCGTGATCTGCATGTTGGCGCCGAACCAGAGGGTGAGCTGGTTGAGCGGGGTGCCGTGTCGCTCGCTGACGGGGACGACGTCGATGCTGCGGCGTTCGATGCGGGTTGTCTGAGCCATGGGCGTCAGCATGGCCCCCACCAGCCCGTTCGCGCCACGGGCAGACGCAGGTGACGCCCAGGTTGTGACTCAGTCTTCACGCATGGGGATGCGGACGCCCTTGTCCTCGGCCACCTGCTCGGCGATGTCGTAGCCCGCGTCGACGTGCCGGATGACGCCCATGCCGGGGTCGTTGGTGAGGACGCGCGCGAGCTTCTGGGCGGCGAGGGGCGTGCCGTCGGCGACCGACACCTGCCCCGCGTGGAGCGAGCGTCCGATGCCCACGCCGCCACCGTGGTGGATCGACACCCACGAGGCGCCGGAGGCGGTGTTGACCAGGGCGTTGAGCAGCGGCCAGTCCGCGATCGCGTCGGAGCCGTCGGCCATGGACTCGGTCTCCCGATAGGGCGAGGCGACCGATCCGCAGTCCAGGTGGTCGCGCCCGATGACGATGGGGGCTGACAGCTCGCCGCTCGCCACCATCTCGTTGAACCTCAGCCCGGCCTGGTCGCGCTCGCCGTAGCCCAGCCAGCAGATGCGCGACGGCAGCCCCTGGAAGGCGACCTTGTCGCGAGCACCGTTGATCCACGTGTGAAGTCGCTCGTTGTCGGGGAACAGGTCGAGCACGGCCCGGTCGGTGCGATAGATGTCCTCGGGGTCGCCCGAGAGCGCCACCCAGCGGAACGGGCCCTTGCCCTCGCAGAACAGCGGCCGGATGTAGGCGGGCACGAATCCCGGGAACTCGAAGGCGCGCTCGTAGCCGCCCTGGCGCGCCTCGTCGCGGATCGAGTTGCCGTAGTCGAAGACCTCGGCGCCCTTGTCCTGGAACTCCACCATCGCCCGCACGTGGGTCGCCATGGATTCCCTTGCGCGGTCGGTGAACTCGTCGGGCTTCTTCTCGGCGTACTCCGCCCACTCGTCGACCTCGACGCCAACCGGCAGGTAGGACAACGGATCGTGCGCGGAGGTCTGGTCGGTGACGATGTCGATGGGGACGTCGCGACGCAGCAGCTCGGGGAACACCTCGGCCGCGTTGCCCACGAGACCGACCGAGAGCGCGCGCTTCTCGTCCTTGGCCCGCAGGGCGGACTCGACTGCGGCGTCGATGGACTCGTGCACCTCGTCGAGGTAGCGGTGCTCGACGCGACGGTCCAGCCGCGCCTTGTCGACGTCGACGACCAGGCAGGCGCCACCGTTGAGCGTGACGGCCAGCGGCTGCGCCCCACCCATGCCGCCGCACCCGCCGGTGAGGGTCAGCGTGCCGGACAGCGTTCCGCCGAAACGCTTCTCGGCCACCGCGGCGAAGGTCTCGTAGGTGCCCTGCAGGATCCCCTGCGTGCCGATGTAGATCCACGACCCGGCCGTCATCTGGCCGTACATCGTCAGCCCGAGGTGCTCGAGCCGCCGGAACTCCGGCCAGTTCGCCCAGTCACCAACGAGGTTCGAGTTGGCGATGAGCACGCGCGGCGCCCACTCGTGGGTCTGCATGACGCCGACCGGGCGCCCCGACTGCACGAGCATCGTCTCGTCCTCGCGCAGGCTCTGCATGGTCCGCACCATCGCGTCGAAGCTGCGCCAGTCGCGCGCCGCCCGCCCCGTCCCGCCGTAGACGACCAGGTCGTCCGGCCGCTCGGCGACCTCCGGGTCGAGGTTGTTCATCAGCATCCGCATCGGCGCCTCGGTCTGCCAGCTGCGGGCCGTGAGGGTGGTGCCGCGCGCGGCGCGGACGGGACGGGAGCCTTCCATGGCTGCCTCCTCGGGCGATCGGGTCGTATGACGAAACCGGGGTCACCACCCGGCGTCGTCACCGGAGCGGGGTCCCCCCATCGAACCGCGCCGACGTCACGGCGGCCACCCCCGGCATACCGGCATCTGTCCCGTATCCGAGACCAAGCCCACCCCGCACTCACCTCCACCCGACGGTAAAGTCGGTGGCCCCAGGGTAGAAACCGCCAGGTGGGAGACCATGATGAGCCTGAACATCAAGAACGAGCGGGTGTGCGCGCTCGCGCGCCGGGCCGCCGACACGCTCGGCACCACCCAGACCAGCGCGCTGGAGCAGGCGCTCGAGCGCCACGACGAGCAACGCCGACGGGCCGGCGAGCAGGTCGCGCAGGAGCGCTACGCCCGGTCCATGCAGGTGCTGGAGCGGATCGACACCATGCTGACCGACGCGGATCGGAAGGCCATGCAGCGGGACCTGGACGAGATGTATGACGAGGGCGGCCTCCCTCGATGATCGTCGACGCCGAACCGCTGCTGTTCACGGGCGACGACTTCTGCCACACGGACGTCGATCCCGCGCGGTAGGTCGCTCGGGTCCTCACGCCTTCGTCGTCAGTCCGTACATGATGGGACCGACTCCTCGACGCTCCGGGCCTCGCTCGTCCCTCGCTCAGGTCCTCACGCCTTCGTCGTCAGTCCTCGACCCAGCCGTAGCCGCGGGCCATCGTCCCCAGCCGCCCCCGCAGGTGCAGGATCTGCGAGCCCGTGAGCGTCGGCTCGGCGCGCAGCAGCATCTCGGTGATCGCGTCCTCGAACTCGCGCGGCGACAGCACGTCGACCTCGCCGTCGGGGCGCTCCACGGGGCGACCGGCGGGACGCCGCACGTCCAGGTCGTCGCCGAGAGCTCGCACCTGCGCGGCCTTGGGGCCCTTGGCGCCCTCCTCGGGCACGTACTCGACGATCACGCCGGGGCGCACCTGCGCGCGATCACCCACGATGTCGTTGACGTGCAGGAACACGTCGGGTCCGTCGTCGTCGGGAGCGATGAAGCCATATCCCTTGACCGCGTCGAACGACAGCACCTCACCCTGGATCACATCCGCCATGTGACGCACCTTACCCACGTGAGCCCCGCTGAACCGTCAGGATCCGTCACACCGCGCCGAACGGTCGAGCAGCTGCTGGGCCAGGTCGGTCCGGCGGTACAGCACGGCGCGCCCCGATCGGGCGGACGCGACGAGGTCAGCCCGCCTCAGCATGGCCAGGTGCTCGCTCACCGTGCCCGGGCTCAGCTCGAGCAGGCACGCCAGCTCCGTGGTCGAGGCGGGCACGCCCGTCGCCCGCAGCAGCTGCGCGCGCGTGCGGCCGAGCACGTCGTCGAGCGCGTGCTCGTGGTCGAGCTCCTCGGCGGCCCAGAGGTTTCCGACCCCGAGGGCGTGATAGATGATCGTGGGCACGAGCGGCTCCTGCAGACCGATCAGGCCTCTCGGGCCCGCGAACACGCTGGGGTGCAGCAGGAGTCCTCGCCCACCCTCGAAATGCTCTGCCGGATAAGAGGATCCGGCGACCTCCAGGCGGTCGGGCAGCAGGTGCACGCGCGGGCTCAGCTCGCCGAGCAGCGGCTCGAGCCCTCGCGCCGCGAGCCGGGTCGACCGCTGGACGATGTCCGCGTCGAGCAGCCGACGGATCGCACCCCACCGGTCGGCGAGGACCAGCTCCCAGTAGCCCCGCATCGCGGCGACGACGCGTTCGAGGCCGACCTCCGGCTCGGCGCCCAGCCTCGCGAGGACCGCTCCGACGGTGGCGTCATGCGGCTGCTTCCGCAGCAGGTCCACGTCGCGCAGCAGCACCCGGGGGCCCAATGCGCGCACGCCGGCGAGCTCGGCCTCGAGGTCCGCCGGGGTCGACAGGAAGGACGGTGTCAGCACGTCCGCGAGGAAGCCCTCCGGCGGCACCAGCGCCACCAGCAGCCCCAGGTCGATGGCGGGCTCCGCGGCCAGCCGCTCGCGGGCCGACCGCACCCAGGACCGGTGCAGCCCCGTCACGTCGTGCTGCAGCACCCGCAGCGACATCGCGAGCTCCTGGGTGCGGGTCGTCACGAACCTCACCCGCGCGACGTCGGAGCTGCTCAGCAGCAGATCGGCCATGCCCTCAGCCTAGGTCGGACCCGCTGGCCCCCCGCAGGATTCGGCCCTGCCCGCACCGTGGCCGGGACATCCCGCGCCGAGGCAGCCTGGCGGCATACGGGCTGGTGCAGGACCCGCCCCGTCTCGACGAGAGGAGCACCCCATGACCATCATCGACCGCTGCCACGACTCGGCCACCGACATCACCACGACGCCGACCACGTATGACGCGCCGGCCGCCCGTCACGAGCGCCGACGCGAGGCCGGCGAGCGCGCCGTCGGCCGTCCGCAGGGCCTGGCCGCCTGGGCCGAGGACGTCCGCCGGCGGCCCGACATCCACTGGGCGGCGTTCCGCTGAACCTCTGCCTCCGCGCCAGCTAGGTTGGGGGCGTGGAGCTCCGGATCGCCCAGCTGGCCAACTTCGTGAGGCCCACGTCCGGCGGGATGAAGGTGGCGATCGACCAGCTCGCGCGCGGCTACGTGGACGCCGGGGCGCAGCGGCTGCTGATCATCCCCGGCTCCACCGACGACCGCATCCCCACCGAGCTCGGTGACGTCGTGACGGTGGCGTCGCGTGAGGTCAGCGGCGGCTATCGGATGATCCTCGACCCGCGGCCGGTGCTCCGGGCCCTGGAGGCCTTCGCGCCGACCTCGATCGAGATCTCGGACAAGTCCACGCTGCTGCCGGTCACCCTGGTGGCGCGTCGCCACCAGGTGCCGACCGTGCTGTTCTCCCACGAGCGGCTGGACACGATGCTCAGCATGCGAATCGGCCTGCAGCGCGGCCTGCGTCACCCGATCCGGCTGTTCAACGGCGCGCTGTCGCGGGCCTTCGACCACGTGGTGACGACGTCGGACTTCGCGGCGGGCGAGTTCTCCGGGCTCGCGTCCCTGGCCCCGCACCGCCTCCACCAGGTGCCGCTGGGCGTCGACCTCGAGACGTTCCGGCCGCTCGAGCCGGCTCCCGAGCCCGCCACGGACGGGACGATCCGCCTCGTCCACTCCGGTCGCCTCTCCCGCGAGAAGGATCCCCACCTCGCCGTCCGCACCGCCGTCGCCCTCCACCACCGCGGCCTGCCGGTGCGGCTCGACGTGTATGGCGAGGGGCCCCACCGTCACGAGCTCGAACGTCTCGCGGCCGGATCCCCCGTCACCTTCCACGGTCACGTGGCGGGGCGCGAGGCGCTGGCCCGCCGTCTCGGGGAGGCGGACGTGGCGCTCAGCGTGTGCGCGGGCGAGCCCTTCGGGCTCGCGGTGCTGGAGGCGCTGGCCTGCGGCACGCCGGTCGTCACCGCGGACCGGGGCGGCGCGCGCGAGCTCGTGGACGACCGCTCGGGGGCGTGGGGGCACCCGGATCCCGAGTCCCTGGCCGACGCCGTGCTGCGGGTCGTGGCCCGTCCGGCGGCCGAGCGGCGACGTGACGCGCGGGCTCGGGCCGAGCGCTATCCGTGGAGCCGGACCGTCGAGCGGACGCTCAGCCTGCACCGCACCCTCGCCGCCGCCCCCACCACCCGTTGAGAGGCGACAGATGGGGGTTGTGAAGGCCTCATAACCCCCATCTGTCGCCTCTCAACGACGGGCGCCGGCGAGGACCGGGGCGGGGTCGGACCCGGTGGGGTGGTCGGACTCGGGGGCGCGGACAGGCTCGGACGACGCGGGGACCCTGCGTGTCCCCAGGAGCAGCGGCACCGCCACGGCCAGCACCATCGCCGCCGTGAGCACGATCGCCACGGGACGCCCCTCGAGCGAGGAGTCGAGCGGCGCGCTGATCCCACCGACCACGCTGACGGCCAGCAGCACCCGCAGCTGCCGCGCCCCGAGCGGCAGGGCTGCGACGAACGGCACCACCCGCAGGGCGTACCAGGCGTGAGCCACGGGCCCGAGCAGCAGCACGGCCAGCATCGTGACGGCGACCGACCTCAGGGCGGCGGGGCGATCGCCGGTGCGGGCCCGCAACGCGCAGACCACGCCGACGAGCACGGCCAGCGCCATACCGAGGGTGCGTGCCGTGGTGAGGGCCAGGGCCCAGAGCTCGGGGTGCCCGGCGTGGTTGACGACCCAGCCGACCGCGCGGCCGGCCGTCGTCGACAGCGAGAACGGCGTGAGCACCTCGCCGGGCACGGCGAGCGCGCCGACCCAGCCCACGCCGAGGCGATAGGGCAGCCCGCAGACCAGCAGCGTGACGACGCCCAGCCCTCCGACCGCGGCAGCCCGGCCGACCCGCTGGCGCACCGTCGCCCCCACGCCCAGGCTCACCAGCACGACGCCGACGCAGATCAGGCCGCCGGGCACCTTGACGCCGGCGGCGAGCCCGCCGAGCACCGCGGCCCACCCCCAGCTGCCGCGTCCCGCCACCACGAGGGCCGCCGCGCCGAGACCGGCCAGCAGCAGGTCGTTGTGCAGCCCGCCGACGCCGTGCGCGACCACCAGCGGGCTGGCTGTCACGAGCGCCGTCACCGTGGCCGCGTCGCGACGGCACCAGCGGGCGAGCTGGGGCAGGGCCCACAGCAGCAGGGCCAGCCCGAGCAGGGCGGCGCAGCGTTCGAGGACGATGGCCACCCAGGGGTCCCGCGTCAGCGTCGTGGCCATCGCGCCCCACACGAGCGGCACGGGGCCGTAGGGCGTGAGCGTGTCCATCCACCGCGGGTCCACGCGCTCGCTCCAGGGCCCGGCGAGGGTCACCGGGGCATAGCCGTATGGCGACAGCAGCCGCCTCGTCAGCTCGCCCTGAGCGACATAGCTGAACCCGTCCCGGCTGAACAGCGGCGGTGCCGCCAGCAGCGGGAGCGTCCAGGACCAGGTGGCGCTGCGCACAAGGTCCAGGGCGCCGGTGCCGCGGTGGCCACGAGCGCAGGTGTGCAGCAGCGAGATCCACGCCCACGACAGGAGCGCCAGCCCGAGGACGGCCATCGAGAGCCCGAGGCCGTGACCCGGCATCGTCTCGCCCCACCCGGCCAGAGGCGCGGCGAGCGTCGCGCCGACCGACGCCGGGAGCGGCGTGATGACGAAGCCTCCGACGAGGACCAGGAGCGCGCCGACGACGCCTCGGGTGATCACCCTTGCGACGCTAGGCAGGGCGCCCGGTCCCGGGCCGAACTCCGTATGACGTCCCGGCGAACCCCTGACGGCGACTCCCCACCCCGCCCAACGGTCAGATCCCGACACCCCTGACCGACGGCTGACCAATCGGCGAGCCACCCGGGGTCAGCGCAGCGGGCCGGTGACCTCCTCGACCACGCGCACCACCGTGCCGTCGGCCACCAGCGTGCGGGCGGTCTCGATGTCGGGAGCGAGGAAGCGGTCGATCCCCGGCCCCTGCCACCCGGCCTCGCGCAGGGCTCGGACCACCGCACCGGTCGCCGGCGACGGCTCGAGCGGCGCGCGCAGCTCGATGCCCCGTGCGGCGGTCAGCACCTCGATCGCGAGCACCCGGGTGAGGGCGTCGACCGAGCGGCGCAGCTTGCGGGCCGCGGACCACCCCATCGACACGTGGTCCTCCTGCATGGCGCTGGACGGGATGGAGTCGACCGAGGCGGGCGCGGCCAGGCGCTTCATCTCCGAGACGATCGCGGCCTGGGTGTACTGCGCGATCATGTGGCCGCTGTCGACGCCGGGGTCGTCGGCGAGGAAGGGGTTGAGCCCGTGCGAGCGCGCCTTGTCGAGGAACCGGTCGGTGCGCCGCTCGCTCATCGAGGCCACGTCGGCGGCCACGATCGCGAGGAAGTCGAGCACGTAGGCCACCGGTGCCCCGTGGAAGTTGCCGTTGGACTCGACCCGACCGTCCAGGGTGACGACGGGGTTGTCGACGGCCGCCGCCAGCTCGCGGGTCGCCACGAGCGTCGCGTGGTCGACGGTGTCCCGCGCCCCGCCCGCGACCTGCGGCGCGCACCGCAGCGAGTAGGCGTCCTGCACGCGCGTGCACGCCTCGGTGCGGTGGCTCTCTCGGATCGGGCTGTCCGCCAGGACGGTTCGCAGGTTGTAGGCCGAGTCCCCCTGTCCCGGGTGCGGCCTCAGCTCGTGCAGGTCGGCGGCAAAGACGTTGTCCGTGCCGAGCAGGCCCTCGACGCTCATGGCGGCGCTGATGTCGGCGACCTTGAGCAGGGCGCGCAGGTCGGTGATGGCGAGGACGAGCATGCCGAGCATGCCGTCCGTCCCGTTGATGAGGGCCAGACCTTCCTTCTCCTCCAACGAGATCGGGGTGAGCCCGGCATCGCGCAACGCGTCACCCGCGTCGGCGGTCTCGCCCGACGGCAGCCGCACCGGGCCCTCCCCCATCAGCGCGAGCGCGCAGTGCGCCAGGGGCGCGAGATCGCCGGAGCACCCGAGGGATCCGTACTCGTGGACCACCGGCGTGATGCCCGCGTCGAGCAGGTCGACATAGGCCTGGGCGGTCGAGACCTTCACGCCCGTGCGGCCGGTCGCGAGCGTGGACAGGCGCAGGAGCATCAGCGCGCGCACGACCTCGCGCTCGACCTCCGGACCCGATCCCGCCGCGTGCGAGCGCACGAGGGAGCGCTGCAGCTGGGCGCGCAGCTCGGTGGGGATGTGTCGCGTCGCGAGCGCCCCGAAGCCGGTCGACACCCCGTAGTGCGGGACGGTGTCGCTCGCCAGCCCCTCGATGACCGTGCGGCTGCGGGCGATCTCGTCGATCGAGTCCTGGGTCAGGACGACCGGTGCGTCGTGCCGCGCCACGGCGACGACGTCGTCGAAGGACAGCGGCCCGCGGCCGACCTGGACGGGTGTGCGCTCAGCAGTCATGCCGCTCATTGTGCGAGCCCCGGCGCGCGGCGCAGCACCCCCTTGACCCCGCCTTCTGTCCCGGATCCGAGACATGGCGTCGAGCCGGCCTGAGGTCACGCTCGTCGCGACGGGAGGTTCGGCATACGGTCGGAGCAGACAGACCCCGCCGTATGACGAAAGGTCCCCCGCCATGACGACCACCGCCCCCGCCCCGGTCACCCGCTACTACGAGCTCGTGGACGCCAACGACGTCGACGGGCTCGTCGCCCTGTTCACGCCGGACGCGACGTACGAGCGGCCGGGCTACGAGCCGATGCGCGGGCACTCGGGGCTGACCGCGTTCTACTCCGGGGAGCGGATCATCGCGTCCGGCGCGCACACGCTGACGCACACGGTCGTCGACGGCGACGAGGTGGCGGTGCAGGGCCGTTTCGCCGGCACGACTCGCGACGGTCGCGCGCTGGAGCTGCGGTTCGCCGACTTCTTCCGGCTCGACGGCGAGCGAATCGCCTACCGCACCACGTACTTCTACGCCCCGCTCGCCTGACAGCGGTCGGACGGCATACGAGACGTCCCTGCGGACAAGGAGATCCGATGCGCGTCGTCACCACCCGCGACGAGCTGTCTTGCGCCAGAGCCGATCTCGGGACCATCGGCTTCGTCCCGACCATGGGCTACCTGCACGACGGCCACTGTCCCTGGTGCGTGCAGCGCGCTCCGCCAACGACGCCGTGGTCGTGTCGATCTTCGTCAGCCCCACGCAGTTCGGGCCCGGCGAGGACCTCGAGAGCTATCCGCGCGACCTGGACCGCGACCTCGCCATGCTCGAGGCCGAGGGGGTCGACCTGGTCTGGACGCCCCGCGTCGAGGACGTCTATCCCGCAGGCTCGTCCACGCACGTGAGCGTCGGCAGCGTCACCGAGGTCCTCGAAGGTGCCCGCCGCCCAGGGCATTTCGAAGGGGTGGCCACCGTGTGCACGATCCTGTTCGGCGCGGTGCGGCCCACGCGGGCCTACGTCGGCCAGAAGGACGCCCAGCAGACCGTCGTCATCCGACGTCTCGTCGAGGACCTGGCGCTCGGGCTGGAGGTCTGCGTCGAGCCCATCCGCCGGGAGCCCGACGGCCTGGCGATGAGCTCGCGCAACACCTATCTCTCGCCCGGGGAGCGCGCCGCCGCCCCCGTCCTGCATCGAGCCCTCGTCGCGGTCGAGGAGACGTATGCCGCCGGCCGCCGCCAGGCCTCGGAGCTGCTCGGTGCCGCCCACGTGGTCCTGGCCATCGAGCCCGCGGTGCCGGTGGAGTACGTCAGCGTCGCCGACCCCGACACGCTGACCGAGCTCGACCTGGTCGACCCCGCGCGCGGCGCACTGGTGTCGCTGGCCGCCCGCCTCGGCCGCACCCGCCTCATCGACAACCTCGTCCTGGCCCCCGTCGCCCCGGCACCCCGACCAGCCGGGCTCGACGTCTCGTCCCACCGCTGACCCGGCCGCGTGACGATAGCCTCGAGGAATGCCTCTGGCCCGTGAACCACAGCGAAAGGTGCGCGTCTTCCACGAGTACGGCGCCCCGTGGCCGCTGTGGGAGAGCGGGACCGACGAGTACCAGATGCAACCCTCCGACTACGAGCTGTCGCCCGAGCTGACCGACGAGCTGCGCCGATGGGGCGACGTGTTCCAGACGCACTTCCACTATCTGGACGAGTGGGACTCAGCGAGCACCAGGCAGCAGTACTCCGACGGCATGCAGGGCGCCGTGACGCGACTGCGGCGAGAGCTGCCGCCCGAGCTCGCCATCCAGGACGAGCACACCTGGTGCCTGGATGATCCCGATCACTGACGCGGGCCGCCCTGGTTGCGTGGGCGGGGCGGGGGTCCCCCATCGCAGGTCTTCGGCACAGAAGCAGATCTTCGGGATGGAACCCGAAGATCTGCGACCGACGTGAGCCGCCGAGCCCCAGGGCTGACGCGACCCGACTGAGGCTGTGGACAGTCCGCGCCACCCCACCGGTGACACCCGTCAGGATGGGGCCATGACCCGCAGCGCCTCCCCCGCCGTGAGCCAGGCGGTCGCGATCCTGCGCCACCTCTCGCGTCACCCCGAGCCCGTGCCCGCCGCCGCCGTGGCGCGCGACCTCGGGCTGCCGCGCTCGACGGCATACAAGCTGTTATCCCTCCTGGCCGACGAGGGTCTGGTGACGCACCTCCCCGAGGAGCGTCGCTACGGGCTCGGGGTCGGGGTGTTCGAGCTGGGCAGCGCCTACTCCCGGCAGGCCGGGCTCGCGCGGCTGTCCCGACCTGTCCTCACCCGTCTCGTCGACGAGACCACGCACAGCGCCCACCTGGCGGTGCTGCACGGTCGCGACGTGCTCTACGTCCTCGAGGAGCGGGCGCCCGGGCGCCCCCTGCTGGTCACCGACGTCGGCGTGCGGCTGCCGTCGCAGCTCACCGCCAGCGGTCTGGCGATGCTGGCCGCGCTGCCCTCCCCGCAGGTGCGCGCGCTGTTCCCCGACCGGTCCGCGTTCGTGACCCGGTTGGGCACCGGGCCGCAGTCGCTCACGGCCCTGCGCTCCGAGCTGTCCTCCGTCCGGGCGCGCGGCTTCGCGCTCGAGGACGGCACCGTCACCGAGGGTCTCGCAGGCGTCGCGGCGGCGGTGGTGGACCACGGCGGGCACCCGGTAGCATCCGTCGCGATCACCTATCCCCGACAGGTGGAGGCGTCCGTCCAGCCCCTCGCGGGCGCCGCACGACGAGCTGCGCAGGAGCTCACCCGCCGCCTCGGCGGACATCACAAGGAGCATCCATGACCGGCCCCGACACGACCAGCGCCGTGACCGCCGTCATCCTCTGCGGCGGCACCAACGTCCGCATGGGCGGCAGGGACAAGACGTCCGAGCAGCTCGGCGAGACGACCGTCCTCGGCCGGATCCTGCGCGACCTGCCCGACGACTGGGCGATCATCTGCGTCGGCACCGAGCGCCCCACCTCGCGCCCCGTCACCTGGACCCGCGAGGACCCGCCGCTCGGTGGCCCCGCCGCCGGCATCGCCACCGGCGCGGCCCTGTCCAGCACCCCCGTCACGGTCGTCCTCGCCGGCGACCAGCCCTTTGCCGGCGACGCCGCGCCCCACGTCGTGGAGGCGCTCGCCGACTCCCCGTCCGGTGTCCAGGCCGTGGCCCTCGTGGACGACTCCGGCTCGCTGCAGCCGCTGCTCGCGGCCTACCTCACCGGCCCGCTGCACCAGGCCTTCCCACCCGGCACCCGCGACGTCTCCGTGCACCGCACCGCCGCCAGCCTCCGCATGGAGGGCATCCCGGCCCCCTCCCCGCGCGCGCTGCTCGACGTCGACACCCCGGTGGACCTCTTCGAGGCCCGCGTCATCCACCTCGGCTGACGGCGCCGTGGGCACCGGGGAGCTCGTCGCCCTGGGGCTGTTCGTGCTGTCGTGGGTGCTGTTCGTCTTCGCCTTCACCGGGCCCGTGCGGCGCCGCCACCCCGCCTGGTCGATCGTGCTGATCCCCCTCGCCGTGCTCGTGATGACCCTGGCCGCGCTGTCGTTCACGCTCAACCACGAGTTCTGAGCGGACTTCTGCGGCGGCCGGGCTGCGTCATACGGTGGAGGCATGAAGGCCATCACCCTGCCGTCGTTCGGCGGCCCCGAGGTCCTGACCGTCTCCGAGATCCCCACCCCGGGGATCAACGCCGACGAGGTGCTGGTGCGCGTCGTCGCCGCCGGCGTCAACCGCGCCGACCTGCTGCAGCGCCAGGGCAACTATGCGCCGCCGCCCGGCGAGTCCGAGATCCCCGGGCTCGAGGTCAGCGGCATCGTCGTGCAGGTCGGCAGCCGGGTCGAGGGGTGGAGCGAGGGCGACGAGGTCTGCGCCCTCCTCGCCGGAGGCGGGTATGCCGAGCACGTCGCCGTCCCCGCGGGCCAGCTGCTCCCCGTGCCCGCCGGCATCAGCCTCGTCGACGCAGCCGCCCTCCCCGAGGTGACCTGCACCGTCTGGTCCAACCTCGTCATGACCGCCGGGCTGCAGCGCGGCGACACCCTGCTCGTGCACGGCGGGTCCAGCGGCATCGGCACGACGGCCATCCAGATCGCGCGACGCCTCGGCGTCCGCGTCGCCGTCACCGCCGGCTCGGCCGCCAAGCTCGAGCGCTGCCGCGAGCTCGGCGCCTCGATCCTGATCGACTACAAGGAGCAGGACTTCGTCGAGGAGCTGCGAGCAGCCACCGACGGGCGCGGCGCCGACGTGATCCTCGACAACATGGGCGCGAAGTACCTCCCCCGCAACGTCGCCGCCCTGGCCACCGGCGGTCGCCTCGTCATCATCGGCATGCAGGGCGGCGTCAAGGGCGAGCTCGACATCGCGACCCTGCTGCGCAAGCGCGGCACCGTCGTCGCGACCTCCCTGCGCGCCCGGCCCCGCGCCGAGAAGGCCGCCATCGTGGCCGAGGTCCGCGAGCACGTGTGGCCGTTGGTCGAGGCCGGCGAGGTCGTGCCCGTGATCCACGGTCGCTTCCCGGCCCGCGAGGTGGCGCGCGCGCACGAGGAGCTCGACAAGGGCACCCACATCGGCAAGGTCCTCCTCACGATCTGATGCGCGCGTGGGCCTGGCGAGGCCCAGCGTGCACAACCCGCGCTCGCAGCGCTGGCCCTGCCTGAGCCGGGCTGATCGGGCTGCCACGCGACGGGCGGGACGTCATACCGGCTGGTCCGCCGGCAACCCGCACAGCTCAGCTCCCTAGCCCCCTTGACACAATGCCCTCCTGCGCCTAAAGATAGCCACATGGCTAAATAGCCACATGGAAATACTGCGAACGAGGACACCCATGGCTCCCGACGACGACCAGCTCGACCGGATCTTCAGCGCGCTGTCGGACCGGACGCGCCGGGCCATGCTCGAGCGCCTGCGCTCGGGGCCACGCTCCGCCGGCGACCTCGCCGAGGGGTTCACGCTGAGCCAGCCGACCGTCTCCAAGCACCTCAAGGTGCTCGAGGGCGCCGGGCTCATCCGCCGCGAGCGGGACGGGACGCGCATCTACAGCGTCCTGGCGATCGACCCCCTGGTGCGTGCCGCCATCTTCGTGTCGCAGTTCGAGCAGGTCGTGGACGCGCGACTCGACCGGCTCGCAGCACTCGTCGAGTCCCCGCGCGATCCACGAGGAGAGCAGAGATGAAGACCGAGTTCACCCTTCCCGACGACACCACCATCAGCTACACGCGGACCTTCGCCGCACCCGCCGAGCGCGTGTGGCAGGCCTGCACCGACCCCCAGGTCGTCCGCACCTGGATGCTGGGCCCCAGCGAGGACACGACCTTCGAGGTGTGCGACATGGACATCCGCGAGGGCGGCAGCTTCCGCTGGGTCTGGCTCGATCCGGACGGGCGGCTGGAGATCTACGGCGACGTGCTCGAGGTCGACGCGCCGCGCCGGCTCGTCACCACCGAGCAGATGGGCGGCACCGACTGGCCGCCGACCCACAACGTCGTCGAGCTCACGGAGCAGGACGGCCGGACGGTGCTCACGGGCACCATCCGCTACCCGTCCAAGGAGGCACGGGACGGCGCCTACGCCTCGGGCATGGCGGACGGCATGGACGTGAGCTTCGCCCGGCTGGACGAGGCCGCCTGACCGTCCGGCATACAGCCCGTATGCCGCTCCGCCGCCTCCACGCCCAACGGCGCGAGGCGGCGGAGCTGCGGTCTGGGCGGCCACGGACCAGACCCGCCGGGGGCAGATGCATCAGCCTGGCGAACGAAGGCCGGTCGATGCCTTTACCGGGGGCCGAGGCATCAGCCTGGCGAACGAAGGCCGGTCGATGCCTTTACCCGCGGTAGGTCTAGAGCTGGGGGGAGAGGAAGGCCGCGAGGGCTCCGGCATACATCGCCGGGTCCTCGGCACCCATCAGCTCGCGCGCCGAGTGCATCGACAGCATCGGCGCCCCGAAGTCGATGGTGGAGACGCCGAGCTGGGCCGAGGTCATCGGGCCGATGGTCGAGCCGCACGGCATGTCCCCCCGCGCCCCGAACTCCTGCATCGGCACCCCCGCCTGGTCGCACGCCAGCCGGAACCAGCCGGCCGAGACGGCGTCCGTGGCGTAGCGGCCCTTGACGTTGACCTTGAGCACCGGTCCGCCGTTGAGGGCGACCTGGTGGTTGGGCTCGTGCTTCTCGGGATAGTTGGGGTGCGTGGCGTGGGCCATGTCGCCCGACGCGACGACCGTCGAGGCGAGCGCCCGCTGGTAGTCGTCACGGTCGCCCCCGAGCGACCGGGTGATGCGCTCCATGATCTGCGGCAGCATCGAGGAGAAGCCGCCGCGGTCGGTCATCGACCCGATCTCCTCGTGGTCGAACAGGACCAGGACCTGCACGAACGGCGTCGACGGCCCGTCGCCGTCCACCGCGTCGACGAACGCCCGCGTGCCGCAGTAGCTCGTGCCGAGGTTGTCCAGGCGCGGGGCCGCGAGCAGCGAGCTGTCGTGGCCGAGCAGGGTCGAGGGGGTGAGGTCGTGGGTCATCAGGTCCCAGGCGAGGACGTCGTCCACGTCGCAGCCGACCTCGCGGGACAGGAACTCGCGCATGGAGGGGGCGGTTCCGCCATACCCCCACACGGGGACGAGGTGGGTCTGCGGGTTGAGGGTGAGCCCGTCGTTGACGCCGCGGTCGAGGTGCACGGCGAGCTGCGGCACGCGCAGGGTGGGGGTGTCGACGAGCACCAGGTGCGTCTCGACGCCCGCCCGTCCGCGCACGGACACCCGGCCGGACAGGCCCAGGTCACGGTCGAGCCAGGAGTTGAGCAGCGGCCCGCCGTAGACCTCGCAGACCAGCTGGTCCCAGCCGTGCCGGTGCAGGTCGGGGTTGGGGCGGATGCGCAGGTTGGGCGAGTCCGTGTGCGCGCCCACCACCCGGAACGGCGTGGCCGCCCCGTCGGCGTGCTCGGTGGACCAGGCGGCCAGGGACCCGGCGCGGATGGTGTAGAAGCGCCCGGCCTGCTGCGGCCAGGCGTCACCCTCGGCGAGCTCCACGAACCCGGCGGCGTCGAGCAGGGCGCCGGCCGACTGCACCGCGTGGAAGGGGGACGGGGACGAGTCGACGAACTGGCACAGACCGCGGGCCTCGACCTCGGGGTCGAACGAGTGGCTCATGCCGCCAGTATGCCGTCAGCCCCCGTCGCGACCGACGTCGGGCGCGCGCGCTCCGAAAGTTGCCCACAGCCCTCTCACCGCACGTCGCGCGCTTCCCTAGGATCAGGAACATGAGTCCCACCGCCGTGGTCCCGACGTGGCTCGTGGTCCTGCTGTCTGTGGGTACACCCCTCTTGACCTTCGTAGCGGCGCTGCTGGCCAACGCCGTGTCCCGCAAAGGTGCCGTCGAGCTTGAGCGACGCTCCCGCCGAGAGGAGTCGATGCGCCACCTCAAGTGGGCGGCGGAGCTGGCAGTTTCCGACGATGACCGCAGGGCTCGGCGGTCCTTCGCGAGACCACGTCGAAGGTCGAGGATGCCGAGGAGCGGGGCGAAGGGGTGGTCGTCGTGCTTCGCCCGTCTCCAGAGGGCTCGGGCCCCCGGACGGATGGCCCTGGAGCCCCGTGACGCCCGTCGGTGCACGGACTACCCTGGCGATGGAGGAGGCACCATGACGAAGTACATCGCGGTGACGCGTACGCAGCGCGACGCCGCCCGCTGGATGGCAGAACGAGCCGCGGCTCAGGGTCAGCCCGTGCCGCCCTCGACCCGGCTGATCGCCGAGGCCGAACCGTCGTCACGTCCGACGTCGGGCGCGCGCTCCGCGACCAGCGGGACGACGTCGGCGATCGAGTCGACGACCCGCGTGGGGCGGTAGGGGAACAGCTCGACCTGGTGCGGGCGCGTCGACCCGGTCATGACGAGGATCGTGCGCAGCCCCGCCTCGAGCCCGGACACCACGTCGGTGTCCATGCGGTCGCCGATCATGACGGTGTGCTCGGAGTGCGCCTCGATCCGGTTGAGGGCGGTGCGCATCATCAGCGGGTTGGGCTTGCCGACGTAGTACGGCGTGCGCCCGGTGGCGGCGGTGATCAGCGCGGCCACCGAGCCGGTGGCGGGCAGGGTGCCCTCGACCGACGGGCCGCTGACGTCGGGGTTGGTCGCGATGAACCTCGCGCCGCCCTCGAGCAGCCGGATGGCCCGCGTGATGGCCTCGAAGGAGTAGGTCCGCGTCTCCCCCAGCACCACGTAGTCGGGGTCGCGCTGGGTCATCGTGTAGCCCGCCTCGTAGAGCGCGGTCGTCAGGCCGGCCTCGCCGATCACGTAGGCCGAGCCGCCCGGCCGTTGCTCGGCGAGGAAGCTGGCGGTGGCGAGGGCGGAGGTCCAGATGCAGTCCTCGGGGACGTCGATGCCGCTGGCGAGCAACCGCGCCCGCAGGTCGCGCGGGGTGTAGATCGAGTTGTTGGTCAGCACCTGGAAGCGCAGCCCGCGCTCCTGCAGCGCGGCGAGGAACTCGGCGGCGCCGGGGATGGCCTGCTCCTCGTGGACGAGCACCCCGTCCATGTCGGTGAGCCAGGACTCGATGTGGGCGTGGGTCGTCATACGGCCAGTATGGCGACCCGCCCGCGACCCGTCGCCCCCGCAGGAGCCTCGTCAAGCAAGGGCTCCCAGGGGGTTGACGGGCGGCGGACATACTCGGTATACCTGTCCTAGCCAGGGGACATACCGAGTATGTCGTCTGCGGTCGGCCGGTCACCAGGGGGATGACCGGCCGGCCCCACCTCGACAGGAGACGCGATGCCGGTCCTCGAGCTCGACGACGTCCACCGCACCCACGGCACCGGCGACACCGCCGTCCACGCCCTGCAGGGGGTGACGCTGACGATCGAGCCCGGTGAGCTGGTGGCCGTCATGGGCCCCTCGGGGTCCGGCAAGTCGACCCTGCTCAACCTCGCCGGCGCCCTGGACCGCCCGACGACCGGGCGCGTGGTCATCGAGGGGCAGGAGGTCACCGCCCTGCGGCCCGACGCCCTGGCCCGGCTGCGTCGCCGCAGCGTCGGCTTCGTCTTCCAGGACTTCAACCTCATCTCGTCGCTCACCGCCGCCGAGAACGTCGCGCTGCCGCTCGAGCTCGACGGCGCCCGTCCCCGCGCCGCTCGCCGGCAGGCGCACGCGGCGCTGGAGGAGGTCGGCATCCGCGACCTCGCCGACCGCTTCCCCGACCAGAGGTCCGGCGGCCAGCAGCAGCGGGTGGCCATCTGCCGCGCGCTGGTCGGCGAGCGCCGCCTGGTCCTCGCCGACGAGCCCACGGGCGCCCTGGACTCGGTCACCGGCGAGGCGATCCTGCAGGTCCTGCGGCGCCGCTGCGACCAGGGCGCGGCCGGCCTGCTCGTCACCCACGAGGCCCGGCACGCGGCCTGGGCCGACCGGGTCGTCTTCCTGCGCTACGGGGTGGTCGTCGACACGACCGGGCCGGCGGCCACGCCCGAGTCCCTGCTCGAGACGTCGGGCGCGTGAGCCGGATGACGACCCTGGCCGACCCTCCCCGCACCGCCGCACGCACGCCGCAGCCACCCGGCGCGACCCGCCGCAGCCGCCTCGGCGAGTGGTGGGCCGGTTGGCGCGTCGCGCTGCGCCTGGCCCGCCGGGACACCCGCGCGCACGGCGGTCGCAGCGCCCTCGTGCTCGTGATGATCGCCCTGCCGGTCGCCCTGATGGTCGCGGCGCTGACGGGCTACGCCACCAAGGACGTCCACGGCGCCGAGGCCATCCCCGCGCAGATGGGCTCCGCAGCGGGCGCGGTGGTCGCGGTCCAGGACGGGCAGTTCCCACCGAGCCCGCTCGGCGAGCAGTTCGTGACCTGCACCGGCAACGGACCCTGCACCCCGCCGAAGCCCCTGCCGCTGCCGGGCGTCTCCGGTCCCGTCACCACGGCGCCCGTCGCGCAGGTCCACGCCGGCATCGCCAAGCTCCTCGGCGCGCGCCTCCTGCCGATGGGCGACGAGCAGCTCCGCGTCACCCTGGACGGGCGCCGGGTGCTCCTCGGGACCGTGCTCGTCGACGCCCGCGACCCTCTCGTCCGCGGCAAGGCCGACCTGGTCTCCGGACGCTGGCCGCAGAACCGCGACGAGGTCGTCGTCACGCAGACGGCCGTGGCCCGCGGGCTGCCACCAGCGGGACCCTCGAGGGCCGGGTCGTGACCTATGACGACCGCGGCGACGAGACCGTCACCCCCGCCCGACTCGCCGTCGTCGGCGTGGCCGACGCACCGGGCGCACCCAACCTGGGCCTGCCGGACCTCGTGCGCCTGCCCGGCCCCCTGGCGGCCGGCCGGCCGATCGCCCTGATCGACCGCTCCACCCCGATCACGTGGGACGACGTCGCCCTGCTCGGCCGCCACGGCATCGGCGTGGTCAGCCGCTCCGTGCTGCAGGGCGGGGCGGCCGGCAACGTCGAGAACCACTCGGGCGGGCAGCAGGACACCCTGCTCGCCATCGCCCTGCTCGCGGCGGGGCTGCTGATCGAGTCGACGCTGCTCGCCGGTCCCGCGTTCGCCGTGATCGCCCAGCGGCAGCGGCGCACCCTGGCCCTCGCCGCCGCCAACGGCGCCACCCGCGCCCAGCTGCGCCGCACCGTCCTCGCCCAGGCCCTCGTCCTCGGCGTCGTGTCCACGCTCGTCGCGACCGTGGTCGGGATCGGGCTCGGCTGGGCCGGGCTGCGCGCCTACCTGAGCTGGAACCCCCTGACGATCGTCGGCCCCTTCGACGTCCCGTGGTGGCAGCTCGCCATCGTCGTGGGGTGCGCGATCCTCGCCGCGGTGGTCGCCGCGCTGCTCCCGGCGCGAGGCCTGGGACGCATCGACGTGGTCTCGGCCCTGCGCGGCGAGGTGGCGCCCAAGCGGGCCCGCCACTGGGTGCCGGTCGTCGGTCTCGCGCTCGCGGCGCTGGGCGGGGCCGGCGTCTTCGTCACGATCGCCCTCAGCCGCACGACCCTCCTCCAGCAGCCCGGGGTCGTGGCCGGCGCCGTGGTCGCCTCGGCCGTCGTGCTGGTGGTCGGCGCCCTCCTGACGGTGCCCGCGATCCTGGTGCTCGTCGGTCGCCTGGGCGGAGCCTTCCCGGTCCCGGTCCGTATGGCGACGCGCGACGCCTCCCGGCAGCGGGGACGCGCCACCCCCACCGTCTCCGCCATCATGGCGGGCACGATCCTGCTCGGTCCACGACCATCGCGTTCGCGTCCATCACCGAGCGCCAGCGGATCGACTACGTGCCCTCCGCCCCGGCCGGCTGGCTCTACGGGCAGGTCTTCGGCGACGAGGTCGACCCCGGCGTCGCTGCCGCGCAGACGATCCCCGGCAGCCGGGCCTACACGATCAGATCGGTCGCGCCGCCCGAGCGGCCGCGTGACTCCCCGGGCTCTCCGAGCGGGCCGAACGCCCCGACCCGCGCGATCGCCGCGGCGACCCCCGGCTGCACGCTCGCCGAGATCTCCTCCGACCAGGCCCAGCCGCCACGGTGCCCGTCGCTCGGCCTGGGCCTGATGTACGCCTCGGCCAACCTGCGGTCCTTCGACGAGGTCGGGCTGCGCGACCTGCTGCGGCCGACGCCCGAGCAACGACGCGTCCTCGACCAGGGTGGGCTGCTCACGTCTCAGCCCGAGATCGCGCGGGCCGGGCGTCTCACGTGGCTGTCGACGGACCTCACGACCAAGCCCGACGGCACCCAGAGCCCCGGGCCCGTGACCACGCTGGGGACGATCCCGGTGGCGCTGCTGACCCCCGAGCAGGCAAGGCTCGCCGACGCCGGCAACAACGCCGACACGGCCGTCCTCGGCCCGTCCGGGATCGCCCGCATCGGCGCGACGACCCATCCGCAGCACGTCCTGGTGCGGCCCGCCGACGGGACGACCATCACCGACGCCCAGCGGGACGCCTTCGCCAAGGCGGTGGCCGACCCCTCCATGACCGAGGCGATCTCTGGCGAGGTCGTCCACGTGGAGCGGGGATTCGTCGATACCTATGCCCGGCTGCGCTGGCTCATGGTCGGCACCGTCGCGCTGCTCATCCTCGTGGCCACCCTCACCGCGACCGCCCTGTCGATGGGTGAGGCGCAGCGCGACCTCGCGACGCTGGCCGCCATCGGGTCGACGGGGCGCCTGCGGCGAGCCATCGCCGCCGCGCAGTCCGGCGCCCTGGCCGTGGTCGGGACCCTCGTCGGCCTCGCCGTGGGAGCCGTCCCCGGCATCGCCTTCGCCCGGGCCGCCACCGGCGGGTACGACGACGGCGGCGCCCTCGTCAAGGCCCCCACCGTCGTCGTCCCGTGGGACGTCCTCGCGGTGGCCGCGGTCGGCATACCGATCCTGGCCGCCCTGCTCGCCGCGCTCGCCGTGCGCGGCAACCCGACCCTGACCCGCCGCACCACCTGACGCCCCGACCCGGGAGAGACTGGAGACCTCATGTCGATCCGCCAAGGGCTGCTCGCCCTCCTCGCCGACCAGCCCATGTATGGCGCGCAGCTGCGCTCCGAGTTCGAGGCCCGCACCGGCGGGACCTGGCCGCTCAACGTGGGCCAGGTCTATCAGACCCTCGCCCGCCTCGACCGCGACGGCCTGGTCGTCGAGCTCGGTGACGACGACGAGGGGCGCACGACCTACGGCCTCACCGACGCCGGCCGCACCGAGGTCGACCGGTGGTGGACGCAGCCCGTCGACCGGGAGTCCACGCCGCGCAACGAGCTGGCCATCAAGCTCGCGCTGGCCGTCACCGTGCCCGGCGTCGACGTCACCCGCATCGTGCAGGCCCAGCGCACGGCGACCATGCGCCAGCTGCGCGACCTCACCCGCATCAAGTCGTCGACCACGGGCGATCCCGACCGCACCCAGCTGGCCTGGCTGCTCGTCGTCGAGAACCTCATCTTCGGCGCCGAGTCGGAGGTCCGCTGGCTCGACCACGTGGAGGCGCGGGTGGCCCGGGCGGCGCGGGGGACGTACGGACCCTCGACGTCACCTGGGCGCTCGTCGCACCGGGATCCGCGCGCGAATGCGCACGAATCAGCCCGAAGATAGTCATTTCGGGCGGTGGCGCGACCCCTGAATGGCGTATTGGGAAGCGCAGGCAACGACGTCTGCACGACCCACGTCTCGCCAGGGGGAGCCATGTCCCGCACCATCCGTCTGATCGCCGCCTCCGCGCTGGCGGCCGCCACCGTCGCCGCCCCGGCAGTCGCCCACGCCCGACCCACCGGGCCGACGGCCCCGGCGGCCAAGACACCTGCCGCCTCCGGATTCACCCCGGTCCGCACCACGTCCTACGCCGCCACCACCCTGGCGGCCACGGCCAAGGACGGCGTGGTCGTCGTCGGCATCCGCCGCAGCACCCCCGGCGCCGCCGGCGCAGTCGTGGTGGAGGAGCAGCGCAACGGGCGCTGGACCACGCAGACCCTCCCGGGCGTCACCGCGACGGACGCCCAGGTCGTGAACGCGACCGACAAGCAGCAGTGGATCCTCACCACCGGGGCGACGCCGACCTTGTGGCGCAGCCAGGGCAACCACTACGTCAAGGTCGCCCAGCCCGCGATGCCCGCGGGCCTCGGGCAGTGGAACCCGCGCAGCCTGGCCGCCGAGGGCGGCACCGTGGCCCTGTGGGGCAGCACGCGGAGCGCAGACGGTGGGGCTTCCGCCACGGCCGCACGCCTCGTCGGCGGGTGCTGGACGGTCCTGCCCTACATCTCCCCCCAGCGCGAGCTCACCGGGCCCGCACCCGTCCCCCTGGTCGCGGTCGCCCAGGGCCGGATCGTGGGCAACCTGGGCCGCGCCGGCCTGGCACGCGCCACCGAGGCCTTCGACGTGACCGTCACGCCCTCACGGTTCCTCGGCACGACCAGCCTCGCCGGGCCGACGGGCGAGGGCTGGTGGATCAACGACTGGGTGGTCCGGTCCGCCCGTGACATCACGACCTGGGGGACGCAGCGCTTCTTCACCGACGCGACCTACACGCGGCAGGCGATCACGGGCAGCTGCCGGCACCTGGTGGACGCGGTCCGCACCACCTGCGCCGCACCAGCCTGGGGCGTGACGGCCGCCACCGCCCTGCCCGACGGACGCCAGGTCATCGGTGGCGAGGACACGACCTCGTGGGTGAGCGGGACCGGCTCGGGCCCGGTCGTCCAGGGCGGCTTCGCGGTCGTGAGCGGACAGTCCACCCCCGTGCCGGTGGCCGGCAACCCCGGTGACGCCGTCGTGGACCTTGCGGCCCGCTCGACAGTCACGTGGGCCATCACCCGCACGGGCGCGACCACGACGATCCAGCGGGCCGTGCTGCCGGCGGCGAGCAAGGCCAAGGTCGTGGCGCCCCGCCGCTGACCGCACCCCTCCCCCGCTCCCAGTCCCCAAGATCGTGAGGGTCTGGTCCACCTTTCTTGGACCAGACCCTCACGATCCTGGTGGCGCCGAGGTGGGATGTCGAGCAGCGCGAGCGGCCTAAGGGATTGTCCGCTCATCCGACCGAAAGTGACCGGGCGGGGCAGCGAACGCCGGCCTGCGCGGCTCTTGATCGTTCACCGTGCCCCGCCGGGTCACTTTGTGCCGCGTGTGGGCGCATCCAGCCGCCCTCGTGCGGTCGACCGCCGTCAGCAGGTCCGTGCAGCTAGACCGTGACCGTCTCGCTGGCGAGATGGGCGAGCGCCGGGCAGCCGGGCGCGACGACGACCTCGGCCCACGGCATCTGGCTGGCGTCCACGAACGCCTCTCCCAGCAGGTCCAGCAGCTCGGGGTGGCGCGTCCGCACCGACGACGCCATGGTCAGGTGGCGCAGCTCGACGCGGCCCGGCGTCACGACGCCGGCGACGAAGCCGACGAGCAGACCATCCATGCTCAGCGTGACGAGCCGGAATCCTTCCTCGACCGCGCAGCTCTCGATCCAGCGCGAGGCGCCGCCGGCGGCGCCGTGGGCATCTGCGCCGAAGGGCACGCGGGCGCCCACCAGCTCAAGCTGCTGCAGGACGTCGGTGATGTGGAGGGCCTCGTGGTCTGGATAGAGCGTGAGGCGCAGGCCAGGTCGGGTGGTGGGCAGGGGCTGGGCGTTCATGGATCGACCTCCCGGTAAAGGATCCCGAGGGTCACCGGGGACGCCACCACCGACGGGTCCAGGCCTGCCAGGCGGGGTGACCCCGCCTTCCCTCGAGGCGATGGACACGGGCGCACCGCTGCTGCGGTGCACTGGCAGGTCTTCGGACTCGTGGGCGTGGAGCCTTGCGGCTCAGCGCGACTCGCGTCGCGCGCTCCTTCACCGTCGCTTCCCAGGTGGTCGGACCCAGTGCGTATGACGATGTCGTTCCCACTCACCGCTGCGGGGCAGTCCCGGACTCTCACCGGGTTCCCTCTTGCCCCTCCCACCGAGGCGGGAGGACCAGCACCCCCAACCTAGCCGATCCCCGCCCGCTGCCCGGCGGGGAGGGGATGCGTGACAGCGAGGACGACGCGGGATGTCGCGAAAGCTGCCGCCGGGCGAGGGCGATGCGTGACAGCGCGGAGAGGTGGAGGGCCGGACCGTCCCTGCTGCCCAGGAGCGAGGACGACGCGGGATGTCGCAGAGGCTGCCGCCGGACCGGGCCGTGGGGGGCCTGGCGGGAGGCCGAGCTTGCGAGGCCGGATGGTAGGCCCGGCCCGGCGGCAGCGTAGCGACCACAGGTGACGCCATACGGCTCAGATCGCGACCCGCTCCGCCTCCGCGAGCTTGTCGGCGATGACCTCCGCGATCGCGAGCGACGCGGTAGCCGCGGGCGAGGGCGCGTTGAGCACGTGGAGCACGCGCGGGTGCTCGTGCAGGAAGTCGAAGTCCTCGACGAGCGTCCCGTCCGGGCGCATGGCCTGGGCGCGGACGCCGGCGCCGGCGCGGACGACGTCCTCGACCTGCACCTCAGGCATCATCTTCTGCGTCGCCTTGACGAAGGCCTCCTTGGAGAAGGACCGCTGGACCTCGCCGATGGAGTACTTCCAGTACTTCTGCGCGAGGCGCCAGATCCCCGGGAAGGCCGCGAGCTGGGCCATGTCCTTGGGGTTGATCTGGGTCCAGGAGTAGCCCTCTCGAGCCAGCGCGATGACGGCGTTGGGCCCGAGGTGGACGTGCCCGTCGATGCCCTTGGTGGCGTGCACCCCGAGGAACGGGAAGCGCGGGTCCGGGACGGGATAGATGAGCGCGTTGCACAGGTAGGACTTCTCGGGCGTGAGCTCGTAGTACTCGCCGCGGAACCCGACGATGCGGGTCTCGGGGCGGGCGCCCATGGCGCGGGCGACGAGGTCGGCGTTGAGGCCGCCGCAGGTGACGACCTGCTTGGCGACGATCGTGCCCTGGGTCGTCTCCACGGTGACGTCGTTGAGGCCCGGACGTCCCGACACGAGCGCGGTGCCGGTGCGGATCTCGCCGCCGGCGGCGCGGATGTCGTCCGCATAGCTCTGGCAGACAGCCTTGTAGTCGACGACTCCGGTGACCTTGACCTGCAGCGCGGCGACGCCCTCGGCGTGCGGCTCGACCTCGCGGAACTCCTCGCGGGTCATCCACTGGGTCGGCACGTCGTTGGCCTCGCAGCGCCGCTGGATCTCCTTCATCTTGTCGACCTCGTCGGCGTTGGTCGCCACGACGAGCTTGCCGTCGATCCGGTGCGGGATCCCCTTGTCCTGCAGGTACTCCACCAGGCGCACGCGCCCGTCGAAGCACAGCCGGGCCTTGTAGGACCCCGGCTTGTAGTAGACGCCGGCGTGGATCACGCCGGAGTTGTTGCCGGTCTGGTGCCGCGCGATGTTGGCTTCCTTGTCGATGACCACCACGTGGGCACCGGGCTTGCGCAGCTGCAGGGCACGGGCCGTCGCCAGCCCCACGATGCCCCCACCGACGACGAGGACGTCAGCCTCGGTCTTCATGAATTCCCCTTTCGACCCCTCTAGTCTGGCCCCGTGACCCCTGCCACGTCAGACGAGTCCCGGGAGTCGTCCGGTGGTGTCCGCTTTGCCCGCCCGAGTCGGCGCTCCTGGCCACGCTGGGTGACGGGAGCCTGGCGGAGCGTGGTCGTCCTGCTGGGTCTCGCGACGCTCACCCTCGCGTCCGGCCTGGTCGGGATCGCGGTCACCAGCGTCTGGCCCACCCAGGTCAGCACCCAGTCGTATGCCGCCACGGTCCGCCTCTCCGCGGAGCCCGACAAGCTGTCGACGCTGCACGCGCCAACGCTCTTCGGCGACCTCGACCTGCGCTTCGACGGGGTGCTGCCGGCGCCCGGCGTCAACGCGGTGGCCCGCGTCCAGGACCGCATCACCTCCGTCCTCGCCACCCGCGACCTGTCGGTGTCGGCGCTCAAGCCGACGCCCGCCGAGATCGACGACGCCGTCGCCACGACCATCACCCAGGTGGGTGGCAAGTTCGCCGGCGGCGTGCTCCTCACCTGCGTGCTCGTGGCGTTCGCCACGCGCCACTGGCGCTCGCGCGACGAGCCGTTGCGCCCGTGGCGGCGGGCGGTCGCCATACCGGCCCTGTCCCTCCTGCTCGCGCTCACCGGCACGGCGGGAGCCGCCTGGTCGACCTTCCGACCCGACCGGCTCGAGTCCGTGGGGGCGGACGGCCTGCTCGGCTACGTGCGCTCCAACACCGCGATCCTCGCCGACGTCGAGGCGCGGTCCGCGCAGGCCCAGCCCTATGTCAAGAACATGCTGGCGCTCTCGGCGGCCCTGCAGGACAAGTTCGTCCCCGCGGAGCTGGCCACCCCCGCCTCGGTCAAGATCCTGCTCGTCTCGGACATCCACGGCGCCAACGCCTATCCCCTGATGAAGCAGATCGTCGAGACCGAGGGCATCACCGCCGTCGTCGACACCGGCGACCTCGTCAACTTCGGGCGCGTGCAGGAGGCCGAGGCGGCCGGGCTGTTCACCGGCATCCGGTCGCTCGGCGTGCCCTATCTCTTCGTGCGGGGCAACCACGACGCGGCCTCCCCCACGGACGACGCCCTGGTCGAGCGGATGACGCAGGTGCCCGGCGTCGTCGTGCTCGAGCCCCGCCGCCACGCCTACACCCTCGCGACCGTCGGCGGGCTGCGGATCGGCGGCTTCAACGACCCGCGATGGTTCGGCGACACCGGTGGCGGACCGGCCACGCAGGTGCCCGCGGCCGAGGCGTTCGGCGAGGCGATGCGTGAGCTGCGCGCCGGGCGCGCCACCACCGCCCAGGAGTCCTCGACGCGCGGGGCGACGGCCTCGCCCAGCGGTGGCACGCCGGCGCCGTTGACCTCGAGCGCCGTGCCGGGGAGCAGCGGGGCGTCCTCGTCGGGCGGGCCATCGGGGGCGGCTGCGGCATCCTCGGCCGCCGCCGCGGACGCCGAGCGCGGCCTGGACGTCCTCGTCACCCACGAGCCTGCTGCGGCCGAGGCGTCGGGTGACGCCGGCATCCGGCTCCACGGCCACATGCACTCGACCGCCTTGCAGGGCAACCGGATCCAGATCGGGACCTTCACCGGCGGAGGGGTCGTGTCGCACTACATCCAGGGCGCCGACGGCGCCGAGCTCGCCGGTCAGCCCTATGCCTTCGACGTGCTCAGCTTCGGCGGCGACTGCCGCCTGCAGACGCTGACGCGCTACAGCTACCGCGACCTGCTCGAGGGGCGGCCCGTCTACGACGACGTGCGCGCGATCAACGGTCGCGCGATCCAGTCACCCCTCCCGTCGACAGGGCGCGTATGCCGGGCCGACGCCCCCGTCACGCTGCAGGACGTCAGGGCGACCACCCCGGACACCTCGGCGAGGCCCACCCCCTAGCCGCCACGCCCGTCCGTCCAGGGCCGGCCGCGTGCGTGGTCCGCGCTCCCAGCGCACACCACGCACGGTGACGAACCCTCAAGCGTGCGTCCCCCGCGCTCCCAGCGCACACCCTGCACGGTGACGAACCCTCAAGCGTGCGTCCCCAGCGCTCCCAGCGCACACCTCGCACGATGTCGAGCTCGAGAGCGTGCAAGGTGTGCGCTCTCGTCGCTATCGGGGATCCTCGAGACGGGGTGGCCACGGCTCCAGGTCCGGGATCGGGTCCGCGCCGACGCCCAGGACGAAGGCCTCCAGCTGCGCCTCGCGGAGCTGCCTGTCGGCGGCCCCGACCCCGGCATACGGCCTGCCGGCAACGTGACCAGCGAGCGCGCTCGTGCACGACGCGAGGATCCGTCGTGTGATGGGTTCTCCGAAGTCGCGGTGAGCTCGTGCCCCGGCCAGCCACGGCCCGATGAGGTCGAGGTCGAAGTCCAGGTCGGCAGGTGCGGCCGAGGCATGGGCATAGCAGTCGTCCTCGGCGAGGGGGCTGCGGGACGTGGCATCGAGGAGCAGGTCGAGATCCCGTGCATCCTTCAGCTCCCCCAGGGTCACGCGCAGACCGTAGGCTGTCAACGACGGCCGAAAAGT